>CBHWAL010000214.1:0-7589 GCA_966111495.1 uncultured Achromobacter sp.
TGTAAGGAAGAGTCCTTCCATCAGCGCCAGGGCTATGACTTGCTCATGCAGATGTGCCTGCACGGCACGCCCGAACAGAAAGCGATGGTCCAGGACTCGCTCAACCGCTGGTGGTGGCCCGCGCTCATGATGTTCGGTCCGTCGGACGCCGATTCGCCCAACAGCGCCCAGTCGATGGCCTGGAAGATCAAGCTCTTTTCCAACGACGAGCTGCGCCCGAAAATGGTGGACCAGACCGTGCCGCAGGCCGAATACCTGGGCCTGACCGTCCCCGATCCCGATCTGAAGTGGAACGCCGAGCGCGGCCACTACGACTTCGGCGAAATCGACTGGTCCGAGTTCTACGCCGTGCTCAAGGGCAACGGCCCCTGCAACCGCGAACGCTTGGCCGCGCGCGTCAAGGCGCACGAGGACGGCGCCTGGGTGCGCGACGCATTAGTCGCCCACGCCGACAAGCAGTCCGCCCGTAAAGCCGCTTGAGGTTCCCCCCCCCGGAGCGCTGCGCGCTTCCCCCCCAGGGGGGCGCCGCAGCGGACCGGCGGAGCCCGGATCCGCGCGGCCCCGCTGGCCCTTGCTGCGCTTCGGGATGCGTGACTTTCTGGACACCTTCTTTTTTATTCATTGCAGATCGGGCGGCGCCGCGCGCCCCCGGCATTAGAGGAAATCCATCATGAGCAAAGACTGGCCTCTGTGGGAAGTCTTCATCCGTAGCCAGCACGGCCTGGCGCACAAGCACGTGGGCAGCCTGCATGCCCCGGACGCCGAAATGGCGATCAATCACGCCCGCGACGTGTACACGCGCCGCAACGAGGGCCTGAGCATCTGGGTGGTGCGCGCCTCCGACATTTCGGCCAGCAGCCCGGGCGACAAGGATCCGCTGTTCGAGCCGGCCAACAGCAAGGTCTACCGGCATCCGACCTTCTTCCCGATGCCCGAAGAAATCAAGCACATGTAAGGCGGGTGGGGGAGACATGGACAAAGCACTGTTTGAATACCTGCTGCGCCTGGGCGACACGTCGCTCATCCTGTCGCAGCGGCTGGGCGCCTGGACGGGGCACGGTCCAATTCTGGAAGAGGATCTGGCGCTGACCAACACCGCGCTCGACCTGCTGGGCCAGGCCCGCATGTGGCTGACGCTGGCCGGCGAGGTGGAGGGGGCGGGCCGCGACGAGGACGCGCTGGCCTATCTGCGCGACACGCACGAGTTCCGCAACGCGCTGCTGGTCGAGCGCGACAACGGCAACTACGCCGACACCATGGCGCGGCAATTCCTGTTCGACGTCTGGCACTACTTCCTGCTGCAGCGCCTGGAGGCGTCTGCTGATGAGCGCGTCGCGGCCATCGCGGCCAAGTCGCTCAAGGAAGTGACCTACCACGTGCGCCGATCCTCGGACATGGTGGTGCGCCTGGGCGATGGCACGGCGGAAAGCCACGCCAAGATGCAGGCCGCCGTCGACGACGCCTGGCGTTTCACGGGCGAGCTCTTCACCGACGACGCCATCGATCACGACCTGGCCGCGCGCGGCATCGGCTGTGAGCTGGCGGCGCTTCGCCAACCGTGGCTTGCGCACGTGCGGGAAGTGCTGGAAGAAGCCACTCTGACCGTTCCCGACGAGGCTGCCGCCCACCACGCCGCGCATCGCGGCGGCCGCCAGGGCAAACACACCGAGGCGCTGGGTTACGTGCTGGCCGAGATGCAGCATCTGCACCGAGCCTACCCGGGAGCCACGTGGTGAACGCGCTCGCGCCCATTTCCGCCGACCAGGTCTTTGCCTGGCTGCAGGAGGTCCCGGACCCCGAGATCCCCGTGCTGTCCGTGGTGGACCTGGGCGTGGTGCGTGAGGTGTCGTGGGATGGCGATGCGTGTGTCGTCGTCATCACCCCCACCTATTCGGGCTGCCCGGCCATGCGCGAAATCACGCAGGACATCTGCCAGACACTCGAACGCCACGGCGTGTCCGAGGTCCGGGTGGAGACGCGCCTCGCGCCCGCCTGGACGACCGACTGGATGAGCGAAAAAGGGCGCGAGGCGCTCAAGGGCTACGGCATTGCCGCGCCCGCCGAGCGCGCCATCGACATCTCGGGCATCAGCCGCCGCGCGGCCGCCCCGGCTATCGCCTGCCCGCGCTGCGGGTCGCGCGATACGCGGATGGTCAGCAATTTCGGGTCGACGTCGTGCAAGGCGCTGTATCGCTGCGTCTCGTGCCGCGAGCCCTTCGATTATTTCAAGACTCACTAAAGAGTGGTTTCGAGATGAGCCAGAACCAAGTCCATGCTTTGAAGGTGGCGTCCGTGGCGCGCACCACGCGCGATGCCGTGGTCGTGACCTTCGACCTGCCCGAGGCGTTGACGAACGAGTTCGCCTTCCTGCCCGGCCAGTACCTGACGCTGCGCACCCAGCTCAATGGCGAAGAACTGCGCCGTTCGTATTCGATCTGTTCGGCGCCGCGCGACAAGCTCTTGCGCGTCGCGATCAAGAAGGTCGACGAAGGCGTGTTCTCGAGCTGGGCCAATCACCAATTGCAGCCTGGCCAGACCCTGGAGGTCATGGCGCCGGCGGGCAACTTCACAGTGGACTTCTCGCCCGAGAACCAGCGTCATTACGTGGCGTTTGCCGTGGGCAGCGGCATCACGCCCGTGTTTTCGCTGGTCAAGACGGCGCTGTCGACCGAGCCGCGCAGCAAGTTCACGCTGTTCTTCGGCAACCGCGCCTCGTCCGCGGTGCTGTTCCGCGAGGAAATCGAGGACCTGAAGAACCTGTACATGGACCGCTTTTCGCTGGTGTATGTGATGAGCCGCGAAACGCAGGACATCGAGCTCTTCAACGGCCGCCTGGATGGGGACAAAGTCGACCAGCTCATGTCGGCCTGGATGAGCCCCGAGGATATCGATTACGCTTTTGTGTGCGGTCCGCAGACCATGACCGAGAGCGTGGTCGAGCGGTTGCAGGCGCGCGGCATTCCGAAGTCGAACATCAAGTTCGAACTCTTCGGCGCGCCGAAAGGCCCGCGTGCGCTGCGTACCGGCCAGGACGCCCCGCAAGCGCCCGGCAAGGGACAGTGCGAGGTCACCGTAGTGCAGGACGGACATAGCCGCATGTTCGTCATCGACAAGAACAAGGACAGCGTGCTGGATTCGGCGCTGGCGCAGGGCATCGAACTGCCGTATTCGTGCAAGGGCGGGGTGTGTTCCACCTGCCGTTGCAAGGTGATCGAAGGCGAGGTGGACATGGATGCCAACTTCGCCCTTGAAGATTATGAAGTCGCGCGCGGGTTCATCCTGAGCTGCCAGAGCTTCCCGGTCAGCGACCGGCTGGTCATCGACTTCGACCAGGAAACCTGACCCGGCGCACGCCAGGCAAACATTCAAATCTTATTGGAGAGACGAGCGTGTCCCAGAAATTCTTCGAACGTCACCAGCCCTTGCTGGAACAATCCCTGGCTGCCGCCGCGCTGCGCGGCTACTGGAGCCCGTTTGCCGAGTCGCCCAGCCCGCGCAACTACGGCGAGACCGCCAACGACGAGGGCCGCGCGGCCTTTGAAGCGCTCCAGGGCAAGCCCTTTCCGCTGAACCTGCACGATGCCGACGGCGTCGTGGGCGGCGAAAAATCGCCCTACGGTTTCGACCTGGGCATAACGTATCCGCGCGTGCCGGCGGACAAGCTGATCGCCGCGTCCAAGCGCGCGCTGGAAGACTGGCGCCGCGCCGGTCCCCACGCCTGGGTGGGCGTGTCGCTGGAAATCCTGGCGCGTCTGAACAAGCTCAGCTTCCAGATCGCCTACGCGGTCCAGCACACCACGGGCCAGGGCTTCATGATGGCCTTCCAGGCCGGCGGCCCCCACGCGCAGGACCGCGGCTTCGAGGCCGTCACCTACGCTTGGCAGGAAATGTCGCGCATCCCCGGCATCGCCGTGTGGGAAAAGCCGCAGGGCAAGAACGATCCCATCCGCATGGAAAAGCAGTTCACGGTCGTGCCGCGCGGCGTCGCGCTGGTGATCGGGTGCTCGACCTTCCCGACGTGGAACGGCTATCCGGGCCTCTTCGCCAGCCTGGCGACGGGCAACACCGTCATCGTCAAACCCCACCCGGGCGCGATCCTGCCGCTGGCCCTCACCGTGAAGGTGGCGCGCGAAGTGCTGCAGGAAGCGGGCTTCGATCCCGACGTCGTGCAACTGGCCGCCCACGAGGCAGGCGACGACACCGCGCAAAAGCTGGCGCTGGACCCGGCCGTCAAGATTGTTGACTTCACCGGCAGCACCGCCAACGGCGACTGGCTGGAAAACAATGCGCGCCAGGCCCAGGTCTACACCGAGAAGGCCGGCGTGAACCAGGTCATCATCGATTCGACCTCGGACCTGAAGGGCGTGGCCCGCAACCTGGCGTTCTCGCTGGCCCTGTATTCGGGCCAGATGTGCACCGCACCGCAGAACATCTACGTGCCGCGCGACGGCATCAACACGCCGGAAGGCCGGGTCAGCTTCGACGACGTGGCCGCCGCGCTGGGCGTGGCGCTGGAAAAGGTGGGCGCCGATGCCGCCAAGGCCGTCGAACTGACGGGCGCCATCCAGAACGAAGGCATCGTCGAGCGCATCGAGAAGGCCCGCGCGCTGGGTCTGCCCGTCGTGGCGGACAGCAAGACGCTGGCGCATCCCCAGTTCGAAAACGCGCGCGTGCGCACGCCGCTGCTGCTGCGTACCGAGGCCGGCAATGCGGCGCTCAGCCAAGAGTGGTTCGGTCCGATCGCGTTTGTTGTCGCCACCGACTCCACTGCACACAGCATCCAGCTCGCGCGCGACAGCGTCATCAATCACGGCGCGCTGTCGCTGTCGGCCTACACGACGGATGACCGCGTGGCCGAGCAGGTGCAGGACGCCGCCGTAGTGTCGTGCGTGTCGCTCTCGCTGAACCTGACCGGCGCGGTGTTCGTCAACCAGACCGCCGCCTTCAGCGACTTCCACGGCACCGGCGCCAATCCGGCGGCCAATGCGGCGCTGTCGGACACGGCATTCGTTTCGAACCGCTTCCGCGTGGTGCAAACCCGCCGTCACATCTAAGCCGGGCGATCGCAGATGAGCTATCAGGATATTCAATTTGACCTGTCCGGCGGCATTGCGCGCCTGACGCTGAACCGCCCGGACAAGCTGAACAGCTTCACGGCCAACATGCACGCCGAAGTGGCCGACGCGCTGACCCGCGTCGAAACCGAAGGCGCGCGCGTACTGGTGCTGACCGGTGCGGGCCGCGGCTTCTGCGCCGGCCAGGATCTCAGCGAACGCAAGCCCGCGCCGGACGGCACGCCGCCCGACCTGGGCGAGACCGTCGACAAGTTCTACGGGCCGCTGGTGCGCCGGCTCAACGCCTTGCCCATGCCGGTCGTGGTGGGCGTGAACGGCGTGGCGGCGGGGGCGGGCGCCAATCTGGCGTTCGCGGGCGACATTGTCATTGCCAAGGCTTCGGCCAACTTCATCCAGTCGTTCTGCCGCCTGGGCCTCATCCCCGACACGGGCGGCACGTTTGTGCTGCCCCGTCTGGTGGGCCGCGCCCGGGCCATGGGCTTGGCGCTGCTGGGCGATAAGCTGAGCGCCAAGCAGGCAGAGGAGTGGGGTCTGATCTGGCAATGCGTGGCCGACGAGGAATTCGACGCCACGCTGGATCGCCTGGCCACGCATTTCGCGGCCGCGCCCACCAAGGGCCTGGCGTTCACCAAGCGCGCCTTGCAGGCCAGCCTGGGCAATGATCTGTCCACGCAGCTCGACCTGGAGCGCGACATGATGCGCGAACTGGGCCAGAGCGCGGATTACGCCGAAGGCGTGGCCGCGTTTCTGGGCAAGCGCGAACCGCAGTTCAAGGGGCAATGATGAGCGTGCACGTTCCCCCCGTTGAAGTGCCGACCGACCCGCAGGCGCTGGCGCAGGCCGTGGGTTCGGTGATGTATGCCGGCGATGCGGCCACGCAGGGCCTGGACATGAAGATCGAGGAAATGGCGCCGGGGTATGCGCGGCTGACCATGCGCGTCCGGCCTGACATGCTGAACGGCCACAAGACCTGCCATGGCGGCTTTATCTTCGCCCTGGCCGACAGCGCGTTCGCGTTCTCGTGCAATTCCCGCAATGTCAGCACCGTCGCGTCGGGCTGCACGATCGACTATCTGGCGCCGGGTTTCGAAGGCGACCTGCTGACCGCCGTGGCCCAGGAGCGTTCGCTGGCCGGCCGCACCGGCGTCTATGACGTCACCGTCACCAATCAGGATGGACGCAACGTGGCCTTGTTCAGGGGGCGTTCCTACCGCATCAAGGGCCAGATCGTCGGGACGCCCACGGACGCCTGACTGCTGCACCGTACCAAAGAGAAGAGAGACATCATCATGCCCAATACCATGAGCAAGCCGGGACTGGATCCTATCGAGCATGCCAGCCAGGACGAGCTGCGGGCCCTGCAGCTCGATCGCTTGAAGTGGACCCTCAAGCATGCCTACGAAAACGTCCCGCATTACAAGAAGGCGTTCGACGAAGTCGGCGTGCATCCGGACGACCTGAAGCAGTTGTCCGATATTTCGAAGTTCCCGTTCACGACCAAGAAGGAACTGCGCGAGAACTATCCCTTTGGCATGTTCGCCGTGCCGCGCGAGCGCATCTCGCGCATTCATGCGTCCAGCGGCACGACCGGCAAGCCGACCGTGGTGGGCTATACCCAGGGCGACCTGGACAACTGGGCCAACCTGGTGGCGCGTTCCATCCGCGCGGCGGGCGGCAAGCCCGGCGATACCGTGCACGTGGCCTACGGCTACGGGTTGTTCACGGGCGGCCTGGGTGCGCACTATGGCGCCGAGCGGCTGGGTTGCACGGTCATTCCCATGTCCGGCGGACAAACCGAAAAGCAGGTGCAGCTGATCAACGATTTCCGCCCGGACATCATCATGGTCACGCCCTCCTATTTCTGCAACATCCTGGAAGAGCAGCGCCGCCAGGGCATCGACCCGCGTCAAAGCTCCCTGCGCATCGGTATCTTCGGCGCCGAGCCGTGGACGGGCCAGATGCGCGCCGACATCGAGGCCGAAGCAGGCATCGACGCCGTCGACATCTACGGGTTGTCTGAAGTGATGGGCCCGGGCGTGGCGAGCGAATGCGTCGAGACCAAGGACGGCCCGGTGGTCTGGGAAGATCATTTCTACGCCGAGATCGTCAACCCGGACACGGGCGAACCGGTGGCCGACGGCGAGCCCGGCGAGCTGGTGTTCACGTCGCTGACCAAGGAAGCGATGCCCATCGTGCGCTACCGCACACGCGACCTGACCCGCCTGTTGCCGCCCACCGCGCGCAGCATGCGCCGCATCGGCAAGATCACCGGCCGCAGCGACGACATGCTGATCGTGCGCGGCGTGAACATGTTCCCCACGCAGGTCGAAGAACTGGTCCTGAAGATCGCGCAGTTGGCGCCGCATTACCAGCTGGTGCTGTCCCGCTCGGGCAACATGGACGAGCTGGAAATCCTGACCGAAGTACGCGCCGAGTTCTCGAGCCTGTCCGACGCTGAGCGCGCCAATCTGGGCAAGCAGCTGCAACACGCGGTAAAGACCCATATCTGCGTCA
>CBHWAL010000215.1:0-7587 GCA_966111495.1 uncultured Achromobacter sp.
CTCATCATGCGGCTCATGCCGGCCACGCCGATGGCGGACAACAGGCCGCCGATGGTCGTGGGAATCAGGCAGACCAGCAACGCCACCAGCACGGTCACCGTGACCGCCGCGCCGCCGCCCGCGGCCGAGACGGCGTAGAGCGAGAAGGGCATCAGCGTGACGACGACCAGCAGGAAGACCACGGTCAGGCCCACCAGCAGAATCGTCAGCGCAAGCTCGTTGGGCGTCTTCTGGCGCTTGGCGCCTTCGACCATCGAGATCATGCGGTCCAGGAAGCTCTCGCCGGGATCGGCGGCGATGCGCACGAAGATCCAGTCCGACAGCACGCGCGTGCCGCCGGTGACGGACGAGAAATCGCCGCCCGACTCGCGGATGACGGGCGCGGATTCGCCGGTGATGGCGCTTTCGTCCACCGAGGCCACGCCGGCGATGACCTGGCCGTCGCCGGGCACCGTGTCGCCGGCTTCGACCAGCACGACGTCGCCGCGGCGCAGCAGGCCCGAGGGCTGGCTGACCGCCTTGCCGCGCCATTGCGCGGGGTCGGCATCCGCCGCATCGGCGTCGCGAAACCCCTTGAGCAGGCGCGCGTCGATGGTGGTGCGCAGGCCGCGCAGCGTTGCCGCCTGCTGCTTGCCGCGGCCTTCGGCCAGCGCTTCGGCGAAGTTGGCGAACAGCACGGTGAACCACAGCCACACGGTGATACTCAGGATGAATCCCGGCGGCGCCTCGGCCTGGCCGCGCAGGGCCATGATCCACAGCACGGTGGTGAGCAGGCTGCCCACGTAGACCACGAACATTACGGGGTTCTTGAGCTGCGCGGCGGGCGACAGCTTGCGCAGGCTGTCGACGATGGCGGGGCCGACCAGTGCGCGGGACCACATGCCGAAGGCGGGCGTCGTGTCAGGACGAATCGCGACGGGCTGCGCTGCCGTAGCGGGCGACTGGGCGGCGCTGCCGCCCGAGCCGGTGGTTTGCATTTCAATCTTGGCCATGTTGTTTCCTAGCCGGTTGCATCAAGGTTGCAGGTGTTCCGCGACCGGGCCGAGGGCCAGTGCGGGCACGTAGGTGAGGGCGCCGACCAGCAGCACCGCGCCGATCAGCAGCGTCACGAAGAGCGGGCCGGTGGTCGGCATGCTGCCGGGACCGGCAGGCAGCCGGCGCTTGGCGGCCAGCGACCCGGCCATGGCCAGCACGGCGACGATCACGGCGAACCGGCCGAACCACATCGCGATGCCCAGCAGCACGTTGTAGAAGGGCGTGTTGGCCGACAGCCCGGCGAAGGCGCTGCCGTTGTTGTTGGCGGCCGACGAGAGCGCGTAGAGGATTTCCGAGAAGCCGTGGATGCCCGGGTTGAGCACGCCGGCCTGTCCTGCGGTCATGGACACGGCCAGCGCCGTGCCGCCCAGCACGAGCAGCGGGGTGGCCAGGATGACGATGGACACCATCTTCATGTCGAAGGCTTCGATCTTCTTGCCCAGGTACTCGGGCGTGCGTCCGATCATCAGCCCGGCAATGAAGACGCCCAGGATCGCAAAGGCCAGCATGCCGTACAGCCCCGAGCCCACGCCGCCGTACACGACTTCGCCCAACTGCATCAGCAGCATCGGCGACAGGCCGCCCATTGCGGACAGCGAGTCGTGCATGCCGTTCACCGCGCCGCAGGAGGCTGCGGTGGTGACCGTGGCAAACAGCGAGGTGGCGGCAATGCCGAAGCGCGTCTCCTTGCCCTCCATGTTGCCGCCGGGTGTCACGGCCCCCGCCTGCACGGCCATCGGATTGGGCTGCTGCTCAAAGTACGCGGTGGACAGCGCGAAGACCGCAAACAGCACCGTCATCGCCGCCAGGATCGCGATGCCTTGGCGCCGGCTACCCACCATCTCGCCGAAGGTGAAACACAGGGCGGCGGGGATGGCCAGGATCGCCAGCATCTGCAGGAAGTTCGACAGGGGCGTGGCGTTTTCAAAGGGATGCGCCGAGTTGGCGTTGAAAAAGCCGCCGCCGTTGGTGCCCAGCAGCTTGATCGCTTCCTGCGATGCCACCGGCCCCATGGCGATGGTCTGCGTGCGGGTCGTGACCGGATCGGTGACCGCCGCACCGGCAGCGTCCAGCACGGGCTGGCCCTGCGCGTCCAGGCGCGGCGCGTCGTACTGCAACGCTTCGACCGTCTGAACCTCCTGGTAGGGACTGAAATTCTGGATCACGCCCTGGCTGACCAGCGCCAGCGACAGGACCAGCGACAGCGGCAACAGCACATACAAGGTGGAGCGGACCATGTCGGCCCAGAAGTTGCCCACCGTGGCCGAGCAGTGGCGCGATAGTCCGCGGATCAGCGCAAACAGCACGGCAATGCCGGTCGCCGCCGACACGAAGTTCTGCACCGTCAGCGCCAGCATCTGCGTCAGGTAGCTCATCGTGGATTCGCCACCGTAACCCTGCCAATTGGTGTTGGTGACGAAGCTGATGGCGGTATTCAGGGCGGAATCGGGCGACACGGCGCCGAGACCCGCCGGGTTCAGCGGCAGCATCCCTTGCACGCGCTGCAGCGCGTAGACGGCGGCAATGCCCATCAGGTTGAAGACCAGCACGGCGGCGGCATAGCGCTTCCAGCCCATCTCCGCCTGCGGGTCGATGCCCGCCAGCCGGTAGATGCCGCGCTCGATCGGGCGGCCCCAGGCGGTCAGCCGGGATCGGCCGTCTTCCATGGCGATGCGGATGTAGCGGCCCAGCACGGGCGCGATCGCGAGCAGGACTGCCAGGTACAGGACCAGCAGCCCGACGAATTCGGGGGTCATCAGAATTTCTCCGGTTTGAACAGTGCGACCAGCAGGTACACGAACAGGAATGCGGCCGTCAGGCCGCTCAGCCAGTAGAGCCAGTTCATGGCTGCTCTCCGGCGGACAAGGCGTCGCAGAACCGGACGAGGGCCCAGGTCAGCCCGGCCATCACGATGAAGATGGCGCAATAGATGAGATCCACGTTTTTTCTCCCCGGGAGGCTTGCTCCCTTCGAACAGGCCTGCGCGGCAAAAGGCGGATGCGCGCCGGGCAGGCGAGGTGACCATTCAGGACACCGGCAGGTTACGGAGCAGGGGGTAAAAACGGGGTATAGCTTGGCGGGCGGGGTGTAAACGGCGCGTAAAGATGATCTGGGATGCTGTCGCTTCATGCCCGGAATCGGGCTTTTCGAGATGCACGGACTTGGACGACCGGCGCCATCCGCCATGATCACTATTTGAGCAGCGCTCAAGAATTAGGGCATCCGCCGGGCGGTTTTCAGCGAAAAATCCCAATATTTAGTACGACGACCCCAAAATGCACTTATACGGTGCATGGAATATGTAAATGAATGCTCCGTCTTAGGGCATTCCCCTAGTGTGGCATTCCCGCATCTGGTGCAGAATCTCTTCCCATGCAGGTGAGGAGACAAAGCCCTGCATGGGCAAATACCGGCGGCACCGGTACATAAAAAAAGTAAAGCAGTACTCAAAAAAAGCAAACGCACAACGGCTGGCACCAGGAAGTGCCAGCCGTTGTCGCATAAAAAGCCGGCAAATCAAGCTTCAGGGCTTTTCAAGCGCTGCGTTTGGCGATATTCAGATGGGATCTGCTTATCCACGCTATGCCGCAAACGCGCTTCACTCCGTCCCGGACATCCATCACGCCTTACTGGCGCCGCAACCTGCGGCTGATCGTGCTGCTGCTCGTCGTCTGGGCCGCGCTGACCTTCGTCCCCTCGTACTTCGCACGCAGCCTGTCCTTCGACTTCATCGGCTGGCCCTTCGCCTTCTGGATGGCCGCCTATGGCGCTCCGCTGGCCTATCTGATCATCATTGCCGTCTACGCCCGGGTCATGAATCGCGCCGATGAGCGCGCCGACGAAACCGGGGAGCAGCCCTGATGCCGTTTTTCAGCGGCGATACGCCCCAGGAATTCCGCATCCGGCTGCGGCGCATCTACGTGCTGTACACGGCCGGCTTCGCGCTGATGATCCTGCTGATGGCGCTGGCCGAGATCCTGGGCATGCCGCGCAACTGGATCGGCTATGTGTTCCTGCTGGTCACCGTCAGCCTGTACGCCGGCATCGGCATCGTCTGCCGCACCTCGGATCAGGTCGAGTACTACGTGGCGGGCCGGCGCGTGCCGGCCATCTACAACGGCATGGCCACTGCGGCCGACTGGATGTCGGTGGCGTCCTTCATTGGCGTGGCGGGCACGCTGTACCTGACCGGCTACGGCGGGCTGGCCTACATTCTGGGCTGGACGGGCGGGTACGTGCTGGTGGCGATGCTGCTGGCGCCGTATCTGCGGCGCTTTGGCCAATACACCATTCCCGATTTCATGGGCGCGCGGTATGGCGGCAACCTGCCCCGGCTGGCCGGCGTTGCGTGCGCCATCCTTTGTTCGTTCACCTATCTGGTCGCCCAGATCTACGGCGTGGGCATCATCACCACGCGCATGACGGGTATTTCGTTCGAACTGGGCATCTTCGTGGCGCTGGGCGGGATGCTGGTCTGTTCGTTCCTGGGCGGAATGCGGGCCGTGACGTGGACGCAGGTCGGGCAGTACATCATCCTGGTCATCGCGTATCTCGTGCCGGTGATCTGGTTGTCGGTCAAACATACCAACATGCCGTTGCCGCAACTGTCGGGCGGGGCGGTGCTGCAGCAGGTGACCGAAAAAGAGGTCTACCTGCAGAACGATCCCTCCGAGATCGAGGTGCGCGGCATCTGGCAGCAGCGCGCCGATGAAATGGGGCGCCGCCTGCAGGCGCTGCCCGAGTCCTGGACGCTGGAGAAGGACAAGCTGCGCAGCCGGCTGGCCCAGCTGAACGCGGGCGATGCGCCCATGGTCGAGATCCGGTCGGCCGAGCGCGAACTGGCCGGCTACCCGCCCACCGTCGAGGATGCGCGCGCCTCGTGGTCGCAGGCCAAGGCAACCTTCGAGGCCCGGGCCGCGCCGCCCACGCCGCATGCCGAACCGTTCCCCGCGAAGGACCCCGAGGAACGCAGCAACATGCGCATCAACTTCCTGGCGATGGTGCTGTGCCTGATGCTGGGCACGGCCGGCATGCCGCACATCCTGATGCGCTCCTACACGACACCGTCCGTCATCGAGGCGCGCAAATCGGTGTGCTGGTCGTTGCTGTTCATCCTGCTGCTGTATTTCATGGCGCCCGCGCTGGCGCTGCTGGTCAAGTTTGAAATCTATACCCAGGTCGTGGGCTCGAATTTCCTCAGCCTGCCCAACTGGGTGCATGCCTGGAGCGCAGTCGACACCAACCTGCTCGACGTCAGCGACATTAACCGCGATGGCGTCGTGCAGCTCAGCGAAATCAGCATGGGGGCGGACGTGGTGGTGCTGGCCATGCCCGAGATCGGCGGGCTGCCTTATGTGATTTCGGGGCTAGTTGCTGCGGGCGGGCTGGCGGCGGCGCTGTCCACGGCCGACGGCCTCTTGCTGACGCTGTCCAATTCCCTGTCGCACGACATGTGGTATCGGGTCGTGTCGCCGCGGATGTCGGCGGCGCGCCGGGTGATGGTGTCCAAGATTCTGCTGCTGGTGGTGGCTTTCGGCGCGGCGTGGGTCGCGGCCCGCAAGCCGGCGGACATCCTGTTCATGGTGTCGGCGGCGTTTTCGTTCGCCGCGTCGTCATTCTTTCCGGCGCTGGTCATGGGCGTGTTCTGGCGGCGCGCGAACAAATGGGGCGCCACGCTGGGGATGGCGGCCGGGCTGGCCGTGACGTTCGCGTATATGACGCACACGCATCCGTGGCTGCGGGAATCGGTGCTCGGCATCGCGCGCACGCAGCCGGTGGATCTGTGGTGGGGCATCCAGCCCATCGCGGCCGGCGTGTTTGGCGCGCCGGTGGCGTTCCTGACTATCGTGGTGGTGTCGCTGCTGACGCCGCCGCCAGATCGGGCCACGTTGGCGCTGGTGGATTACCTGCGTAATCCGGACGCGCGTCACCCGCAGCCGGACAACACTTAGGGCGCGGGGCAGGCGGCTGGGCGGCGGTCTTCGGGATTGGCGCAGGCTGCCCAGGCGGTGTCGGGCATGGCCTGCAGCAGTGTCAGGACCTGACCCGGCGCCCATAGCCACTGCACACCGCCGGGCGCGCGGCCCGCTGCCTTCCAGATACGTTGGCGGGCGTCGGCGCTCAGGTTGAAGCGCCCATTGGCGCCGCTGTTGCCGCTGACCAGCACGGACGACGGATCGCGCTTGGCGTCGTAGACATCGGCGTCGCCACGCGGCTGCACGATGGCCCAGTCGTAGTGGTAGGAGTCCAGCGCTGGCGGCTTCCAGCTGGGGCCGGGCAGCACCAGGATCGGGTGTTCGCCTGGGACGGCGCGGTACGGCAATGCTGCCTGCGCGCCCAGGCCGTCTTCGGTTTCGCGGACCGGCCTCAGGTAGCGTTGGGCGGTTCCGCCTTTTGCGTCATGCACGATGACCTCATTCGCCTCGCCGGTTTCGGGCGCGTGGCGGATGGTCCGCAACAGGCGGCCCGCGTCGTCATGCACGTAGCGCACTTGCGGACGCGTGGCGCCGTCGCAGGCGCCGTCGGCCAGTTCCGCCAGCCAGCCGTTGGCGTCGTAACGCAGGCAGTGCCGGACCGCGCGATTCGCGCGGCCGTCCCAGGCGCGCGAGCGGATGTCGTAACCGGTCAGCCTGCCGGCCGCGTCGTAGCGAAAGCGCGTTTCGTTGTCTGGCATCGGCAGGGTGGGGCCGGGCGTGGCGCGCGCCTCTTCGACCGTGTGCGGGCTGTATTGGGCAATGCCGCATAGATGCTGGCTGCCGTCCGCGCCGCGCTCGAAGCGCAGCAGGGTGACGCCAATCGGCGTGCCGGGTTCGGCCGCATAGACGGACCAGTCCACGTGTTCGGCCCAGATGACAGGCGTGGCGCGCGGGCCGTCCGGCACCTGGACGGGGGGCAGCCAGCTCCGGATGCGGGAACCGTCCTTGGCCAGCAACGTGTTGGTGTCGTCGAGCCGGACATCGGCAATGACGGTCAGCTTGTCGCCCGCGGCGAGCGGCTGGCACAGGGCCAGCGCAAGCCCGGGCGCCGCGGACAACGCGGCCAGGGCAAGCAGGCGCAGGACGAAATCAGTTTGCGGCATTGTGCAGCCATGCAACGAGGCCCCACAGCTCGGCGCTGACACCGCCCAGCCTCAGCGTCCCGTCGCGGGACTCCATCAGCAGGAAGGGATAGGCCTTGCGTTCGAACGTGCCGGCGGGCGGCAGCCGGTAGGGGGTGAAGTGGCCGGACGACAGCAGATAGGTGTTGGTCATGTCGCCAACGTCCACGTGCAGATACCAGACGGTCAGATCGGTGCCCTTGAACGCGGCATCGGCTTCTGGATACGTGCCGCCTTGGCCGGCGGGAATGCCGCTGGCCAGCACGCCCATGAAAACCGGACGCGGTCCGTATTGCGGGTGGTAGTCGCCATCGCCCGCGCGGCGGGTGAAGGCCTCACGGATGAAGCCGGCGGCTCGCGAGCCGGGCACCACGGACTTGTCGAACAGGGCATCGAGCTGCGCGTCGCTCAACGGGCCGCGCGCGGCGGCCAGCCGGTCCATGTCCTGCGTGAAG
>CBHWAL010000216.1:0-7586 GCA_966111495.1 uncultured Achromobacter sp.
CGGCGCAAGAAACCAACCCTTGGAGAATTAAATGTCTTTGATGCGCGAAATGCTGGAAGCGGGTGTCCACTTTGGTCACCAGACCCGTTACTGGAACCCCAAGATGGCTCAGTACATCTTCGGTCACCGCAACAAGATTCACATCATCAACCTCGAAAAGACGGTTGATAAGTACCAGGAAGCCACCAAGTTCGTGAAGCAACTGGCTGCTCGCGGCGGCAACATCCTGTTCGTCGGCACGAAGCGCGCCGCTCGCGAACTGGTCGCCACTGAAGCCGCCCGTTGCGGCATGCCCTTTGTCGACGCCCGCTGGCTCGGCGGCATGCTGACCAACTTCAAGACGGTCAAGACCTCGGTCAAGCGCCTGAAGGACATGGAAGTCGTCGTCGCCGAAGGCGGCGCCGAGCGCATGATCAAGAAGGAAGGCCTGCTGTTCCAACGCGAACTGGACAAGCTGAACAAGTCGATCGGCGGCATCAAGGACATGAACGGTCTGCCCGATGCCATGTTCGTGATCGACGTCGGCTACCACAAGATCGCCATCGCCGAAGCCAAGACCCTGGGCATCCCCGTGGTCGCCGTGGTTGACACCAACCACTCGCCCGAAGGCATCGACTACGTCATCCCCGGCAACGACGACTCGGCCAAGGCCATCGCGCTGTACGCCAAGGGCATCGCCGACGCCGTCCTGGAAGGCCGCGAGCAAAACCTGAACGGTCTGGTCGAAGAACTGGGCGAAGGTCAGGAAGAGTTCGTCGAAGTTCAAGACAACCAGGCCTAAGCCGGTTGTCATGTCCGGCGGTTAAGGTCTGGAAGCGGCGCCAAAACTGGCCCGCTTCCGCCCCGCCGGCGCTGCGAAGCTGGGCTCCCATCTTCCAGGCCCGCCCCGTGCGGGCGTCCCATCGAATCAAATCACTGCCCCGGCGAGCCGGGGCGTGTCTTAGCAAAATTTGGAGCAAACATGGCTGAAATTACCGCTGCCCTGGTCAAGGAACTGCGCGAAAAGACTGACGCGCCCATGATGGAATGCAAGAAGGCTCTGACGGAAGCCGAGGGTGACCTGGCCCGCGCCGAGGAAATCCTGCGTGTCAAGCTGGGCAACAAGGCCAGCAAGGCTGCTGCCCGCGTCACGGCCGAAGGCCTGATCGGTCTGTTCATCTCCGCCGACGCCAAGCAAGGCGCCGTCATCGAAATCAACTGCGAAACCGACTTTGTTGCCAAGAACGACGACTTCGTCGGCTTCGTGAACAAGCTGGCCGAACTGGTCGCCACGCAGAACCCGGCCGACGTGGCCGCGCTGTCGGCGCTGCCGTACGGTGAAGGCACGGTCGAAACCACCCGTACCGCCCTGATCGGCAAGATTGGCGAAAACATCTCGATCCGCCGCTTCGAGCGCATCCAGACCGCCAACTCGCTGGCCAGCTACGTGCACGGCGGCAAGATCGGCGTGCTGGTGGAATACACCGGCGCCGAAGAAGTGGGCAAGGACCTGGCGATGCACATTGCCGCCACCAAGCCCAAGGCCCTGAACGCCGACGGCGTGAACCCGGCCGACATCGCCGCCGAGCGCTCGGTTGCCGAACAGAAGGCTGCCGAATCCGGCAAGCCGGCCGACATCGTCGCCAAGATGGTGGAAGGCTCGGTCGCGAAGTTCCTGAAGGAAGTGACGCTGCTGTCGCAGCCGTTCGTCAAGAGCGACAAGCACACGGTCGAACAGCACCTGAAGGAAAAGGGCGCCTCGATCAGCAAGTTCGTGCTGTTCGTCGTCGGCGAAGGTATCGAGAAGAAGACCAGCGACTTTGCCGCTGAGGTTGCCGCTGCCGCCGCTGGCGCCGCCTGACCTCTAGGTAGTGCTAAAAGGCCGGCGCTAGATTAAATTCTAGTCCGGCCTTTTCGCCGCATGGGCCCTAAAAGGCAGACGCCTTTTGGGCAGCCAACCCGCCTCGCGGGGGCGGCGCTGGGGGTCAACCCCATTCTTGTCTTACACTTTCGTCGGATTGTTCTTCGGGATATCACCTATGAGCAGCAGGGCATACAAACGGGTTCTTCTCAAACTTTCCGGCGAGGCGCTGATGGGCGACGATGCTTTCGGCATCAATCGCTCCACCATCGTCCGTATGACCGATGAGATCGCTGAAGTCGCCGCCGCAGGCGTCGAACTGGCCATCGTCATCGGCGGAGGCAACATCTTCCGTGGCGTCGCCCCGGGTGCGCAGGGCATGGACCGCGCCACCGCCGACTACATGGGCATGATGGCCACCATCATGAACGCGCTTGCGCTGCAGGACGCGCTCAAGCACAAGGGTATCGACACCCGGGTACAATCCGCGCTGAATATCGATCAGGTCGTCGAGCCCTACATCCGGCCGAAGGCTTTGCGCTACCTCGAAGAGGGTAAGGTCGTGATCTTCGCCGCGGGCACCGGCAACCCCTTCTTCACCACCGATACGGCCGCGGCACTGCGCGGCGCCGAAATCGGCGCGGAGATCGTGCTGAAGGCCACCAAGGTGGATGGCATCTACAGCGCGGATCCCAACAAGGATCCCACCGCGACGCGCTACGCGCGCATCAGCTTCGACGAGGCGATCGTCCGCCGTCTGGAAATCATGGACGCCACGGCCTTCGCGCTGTGCCGCGACCAGAAACTGCCGATCAAGGTGTTTTCGATCAATAAGTCCGGCGCGCTCAAGCGAGTCGTGAGCGGCGAGGACGAAGGCACGTTGGTACACGTTTAAAGAAAAGGAAATTCCATGAGCGCAGCAGAAATCCGCAAATCCGCCGATGCCAGAATGGCCAAGTCGCTTGATACGCTCAAGACCAACCTGGCCAAGATCCGCACGGGCCGCGCCCACACCGGCATCCTGGATCACGTGCAGGTCGAATACTACGGTTCGCCCGTGCCGGTTGGCCAGGTCGCCAACGTGAACCTGGTCGACGCCCGCACCATCAGCCTGCAGCCGTACGAAAAGCACATGGCCGGCCCGATCGAAAAGGCCATCCGTGAGTCCGACCTGGGTCTGAACCCCATCTCCATGGGCGACACGATCCGCGTGCCGATGCCCGCACTGACCGAAGAGCGCCGCCGCGACCTGACCAAGGTCGTGCGCAGCGAAGGCGAAGACGCCAAGATTGCGGTGCGGAACCTGCGCCGCGAAGCCAACGAAGCGCTCAAGAAGCTGGTCAAGGACAAGGAAATCTCCGAGGACGACGAGCGTCGTTCGCAAGATGACGTCCAGAAGCTGACGGATCGCGCCGTCGCCGACATCGACAAGATGGTCGTCCAGAAAGAAGCCGAAATCATGACCGTATAATCCCAGCACGCCACGAGGCGCCGCATTGCGGCCCGCGTGGCGTCAGGATTTCGTTGCACATGCGCCGTCCCGTCCATTGCCTCGCGGTACTTCCTCGTAGCGATGGAAACGACGGCGCAGGTTTTTTCCCGTATTCGTCTTTTTCGCCGGTCCGCCGTGCGCAGTCCCCAAACTAATGGCAACCAGTTCGACTCAGGCGGTCCCCGACATCCGTGACATCCCCGAGCACGTCGCCATCATCATGGATGGCAACGGCCGCTGGGCGACGCGGCGTCTGCTGCCTCGCACCGCCGGTCATGCCAAGGGCGTGCAGGCGGTCCGGCGTGTGGTCGAGGCCTGCGGACGCGCGGGCGTGCGCTACCTGACGCTGTTCGCGTTCAGTTCCGAGAACTGGCGCCGTCCGGCCGAAGAGGTCTCGCTGCTGATGCGCCTGTTCGTGCAGGCGCTTGAACGAGAAGTCGGCAAGCTGCAAGAGCAGGGCGTGCGCCTGCACGTGATCGGCGACCTGAGCGCCTTCGAGCCGCGCCTGCGCGAGCTCATCGCCGCCGCCCAGGAACGCACCGCGCACAACGATCGCCTGCACTTGACCGTCGCCGCCAACTACGGCGGCCGCTGGGACATCCTGCAAGCCACCCGCGCCATGCTGGCGGCGGAACCCGACCTCGCGGCCAACCCCGAACGGGTGGACGAAGAGCGCCTTTCCAGGCATCTTTCCATGGCATGGGCGCCCGAGCCCGACCTGTTCATCCGCACCGGCGGCGAACAGCGCATTTCCAATTTCCTGATCTGGCAGATGGCGTACGCGGAGTTTTACTTCACGGACCGCTACTGGCCGGATTTCGGCGCCAATGAACTCATGGCCGCCTTTGATTGGTACCGCACGCGCGAGCGCCGCTTCGGCCGCACCAGCGCCCAAGTCAGCGAAGCCGCCGCAAAGTAGGCGCATCGCGACGCGCGCGTCTTTCCAGGCTGCACAAGAGGAGACCGTCACATGCTGGGCCAGCGTATCGTTACCGCCGTCGTTTTGTTGGCCATTCTGGCCGCCGCCATGGCGAGCGCCAATCCGTGGTGGTTCGTCGCGTTACTGGCCCTTGCGGCCGCTTGCGCCAACTGGGAGTGGCTGCGCCTGACGTTGCCGCAACCGCCATCCCCCGTCATTTCCATCGGCGTTGCCGTGGCGCTGTTTGCCGGCATGCTGGTGCTGACGTCCGCCTGGTTGGCGGGCGACCGCAGCGGCGCCGGCGATCCGGGCTGGGTGCTGCGCTATCTGGTTCCTGCCGTCTCGGCCGTCTGGCTGTTCGGCGGCGTGGCCGCCGTGGTTCGCGGGCGTTCCGATGCGCCGCCGGCCAGCCTGGCCTGGTCGGTCTTCTCCGTGCCGGCGGCCTTTGCCGCATGGGCGGTCCTGGCGCAGATGTACGTGGCGCGCGGCGCGGTGTTCGTCGTGTCCCTGTTGGCCCTCGTCTGGGTGGCCGATATTGCGGCATATTTTGCCGGCCGCGCCTTCGGCAAGCGTAAACTGGCTCCGCGAGTCAGTCCGGGCAAGACCATCGAAGGCGCCGTTGCCGGCGTGCTGGGCGCGGTGGTGTGGATCGGGCTGTCCAGCCTGTGGGACGGCACCTTCGGCCATGCGCTGGTTGAACGCTGGACGTTCTGGCTGGCCTTGCCGATCGCCGCGGTGCTGGGCGTGCTGTCCATTGTCGGAGACCTGTTCGAGTCGCTGCTCAAGCGCCGCGCGGGCCGCAAGGATTCCAGCACGCTCCTGCCTGGTCATGGCGGCGTCTATGACCGCATCGATGCGATCCTGCCTGTCGCGCCGTTCGCGCTACTTTTGTCTGGAGTCTTGTTTTGACGGCTTTTCAACGTGTCGTCGTGCTGGGGTCGACGGGTTCGATCGGTGAAAGCACGCTGGACGTCATTGCTCGCCACCCGGAGCGGATGGCGGTTTACGCGCTATCGGCGCATAGCCGGATGCAACGGTTGGCCGAGCAGGCGCTGGCCAGCCGTGCGGCGGTCGTGGTGGTGCCCGACACCGCCGCCCGTCAAAAATTCATCGACGCGTGGTCAGGCGGCCAGCCGATGCCGGAGATCCGCGTCGGCGCGCAGGCGCTGGCTGACACCGCCGCGGATCCCCAATGCGACGCCGTGATGGCCGCCATCGTCGGTGCCGCAGGCCTGCCTTCGGCATTGGCCGCCGCGCGCGCAGGCAAGCGCGTGCTGCTGGCCAATAAAGAGGCGTTGGTCGCCGCCGGCACACTGTTCATGCAGGCAATTCGCGATAACGGCGCTGAACTGCTGCCTATCGATAGCGAACACAATGCTATTTTCCAATGCCTGCCGCATCAGGGGCGTGCCGACGCGCCCCATAGCCCGGCGAAGGGCGTGCGGCGCCTGCTGTTGACCGCGTCGGGCGGCCCGTTCCGTGGGCGCGACCTCGAAGACCTGCACGACGTCACTCCCGAGCAAGCCTGCGCCCATCCCAACTGGAGCATGGGCCGCAAGATCTCCGTCGACTCAGCCACCATGCTGAACAAGGGCCTGGAGGTCATCGAAGCCCACTGGCTGTTCGCAATGCCCGCCGATCGGATCGATGTGGTGGTGCACCCGCAGAGCGTCGTGCATTCGATGGTCGAATATGACGACGGCTCCGTCCTCGCGCAGCTGGGCCAGCCCGACATGCGCACGCCCATTGCCTACGGCCTGGGCTTTCCCGATCGCATCGAAAGTGGCGTCGGTCCGCTGGACCTGACCCGGCATGGCCGTCTCGACTTCGAAAAGCCGGATCTGACCCGGTTTCCGTGCCTGGCCCATTCGTTCACCGCGATGCGGGCGGGGCAGGGCGCTTGCGTGGCGCTCAACGCCGCCAACGAGGTTGCAGTCGAGGGATTTCTGGAAGGCCGGCTGGCCTACACCTGGATCCCGCGAGTCATCGAGGCCGCGCTCGAGTGGCAAGCACGGCAGGCATCTGTTACCCTCAGCAGTCTTGACGACGTACTTGCGCTTGACGCCGAGGCGCGCGCATTTGCGGGCAACCTCGGACTGGCCTGATAGCGGGCCGCGCCTGCCTCTGATTTCCTAGATTCCGACCCCATGCTTTTCACCCTGCTGGCCTTTGCCGTAGCGCTTGGCTCACTGATCATTTTCCATGAGCTCGGGCACTATTGGGTTGCCCGCCTGTGCGGCGTGAAGGTCCTGCGGTTCTCGGTGGGCTTTGGCAAGGTCATCCTGCGCCGCACCGACCGGCACGGCACTGAATGGGCCGTTTCCGCGCTGCCGCTTGGCGGTTACGTCAAGATGCTGGACGATGCGCCGCCCGGGGCCTCGCCCGCGGTTGCGGCTTCCGCGTTCAATACCAAGCCGGTGGGACAGCGCATCGCCATCGTGGCGGCCGGTCCCATCTTCAACCTGATTCTCGCGGTGTTCCTGTATGCGGGCCTGAACATGGCCGGCACCGAAGAGCCCGTCGCCATCATCGCGCCGCCCGCGGCCGAGACGCCGGCCGCCCGCGCCGGCCTGCTGGCCGGTGATCGCATTCTGGCCGTCGACGGCGCGGAAGTCGCGTCGTGGTCCGACGCCCGCTGGCGCCTGATGGACGTCATGTCCACTGGCGGCCGCGCCAGCATCGAGGTCAGCACCCCCTCCGGCGCAGTCCAGCGGCGCGAACTTGATCTCCCCCCCAACACGATGGACCCGGCCGAGGGCGATCCGCTCGCCGCCGCCGGTGTGCGTCTGGCCCAACCCAAGCCGGCGGTGCGCGGGGTGATCGACGGCGGCGAAGGGCAGGCCGCTGGCCTGCGCGCTGGCGATCTGGTCGTGGCCGTGAATGGCCAGCCGGCGCCCGATACCGGCGCCCTCGTCAAGCAGATCCAGGAAAGCGCCGGCAAGCCGCTTGCCCTGACCGTCGTGCGCGATGGCGCCAACATCACGCTGAATGTCACGCCGCGCCCCGAGGTCGTCAACGGCCAGGAAATCGGTCGCGTGGGCGTGCAGTTGGGTGGCAATGTGCCCATGGTGACGGTGCGCTATGGCGTATTTGACAGCCTGTGGCGCGGCGCCGTCCGCACCTGGGACACCGCCTGGTTTTCGCTGCGCATGATGGGCCGCATGGTGACGGGCGACGTGTCGTGGCGCAATGTCAGCGGTCCGGTCACCATCGCCGACTATGCCGGACAGACCGCCCGGATCGGTATTGTTGCGTATATCGCCTATATCGCATTGATCAGTATCAGCCTGGGTGTTCTAAATTTGCTTCCCATTCCTATGTTGGATGGTGGCCAT
>CBHWAL010000217.1:0-7582 GCA_966111495.1 uncultured Achromobacter sp.
CCATCGCCAGCGGCGTCATGACCTATAGGCGGTCGGCGGGGGCCTTCTCGCCGAAGGGCGTATTGCGAAACGACAGCTTGCGGTTGTAGTACAACGCGCCGCTGACCTGCCGGTAAACCTCGGCAGGCACCGTGGGCAGCACGGTGGGATGGGTGCCGTCGATGCGCAGGATCTTGCGCGCCCAGTCATGCGCCGGCCCGATCGCGGGCTGGGACCGGTGCGTTTCCAGATAGCGCCACGCGCTGTCGAACGTGGTTTCCAGATCGTCCAGCACGACGGCCGGCAGGTGGCGGTCGGCCACCTGCTTGAGCGCGCACATCGCCATAGCCATGTTCGCGTTCATGTTCTGGATGTGGAAATCGGTTCGCCGCAGGGTGCTGTACCAGAGCTTGCCGCGCGTGGCGCCCACGCTGCCGACGCTATCTAACTTAAGCAGCGTGCGGCGGATCTGCTTGTCGTCGGGCACCGGATTCTGCAACGCGGCCAGCCGGCCGCGGATTTCCGCCATTCCCATGCCCATTGCCATCGCATCGGTTTCTTCGTCTCGGACATACGGCAGGATGCGCAGCAGATTGTCGACGAGCGTCTGGTTATGTCCCATGGCAGATACAGCAAATTAACCCGTTAAATATCGCCCCGCATTCTATCTGCAAATCCGGCAAATAATGATTTGCCGGATTCCAGATAATGCGGCCGGTGTTTTGGCGGCGGCTTTTTGCATTATGTCGGCTGTCTCCAAAATAAAAAGGACATACGACAACCTGCCCGTCAGTGGTCAATCGGTCACGATGTCTGCGAGCGGGACGGGGCGGCCAAACAGCCAGCCCTGGCCCACGGCGGCGGGCTGGCGGGCCAGCAGATAGCTGGCCTGCGCTTCGGTCTCGATGCCCTCGATGATGAGGTTGATGCCCAGTTCCCGCGAGATCGCGATGACATGGTCGACGATCAGCGTGCCCGCGTCCTCGGCGCCGATGGCGCTGGTAAAGCTGCGGTCCAGCTTGATCGCGTCGGCCTGCATTTCGGCCAGATAGTTCAGGTTGGAATGGCCGGTGCCGAAATCGTCGATGAACACCTTGAAGCCTTTGCCGCGCAAGGCCTTGACCATTGCCAGCACGTGGCCGTCGGACAGCGGCGTGCCTTCGGTGATCTCCAGCGCCACGTTGGCGGGCGTCAGGCCGCGCTCGCTGACGGCGTCCAGCAGGAAATTCCGGTAGCCCGCGTCTTTCAGGTCCGCCGCCGACACGTTGATGCTGACGTAGAGCGCGGGATCGTCGCGCAGTCGCTCGTGCAGGTCGCGCAGCGCCCGCGACGTCACCAGCCGGGACAGCGCGCGGCCCAGCCCCATGGCTTCGGCCAGCGGCACGAACAGGATGGGCGACACGTCGCGGCCCCGGGCGCTCCACCGCGCCAGCGCTTCGAAGCCCGCCAGTTGCCGCGTGGCCAGCTGGCGCAGCGGCTGGTAGTGGACCTGGATGTCTCCGCCCAGGATGGCCTTGCGAAGTTCGCTCTTGGCGCTGCCCGCATGCATGCGCCACAGGACGCACAGGCCCGCCAGAAAGGCGAGGGCCAGGGCGCCGACCACGGACAACACCATCGCCGGAAGCTGGAACCACGCGTCGGACCGCAGCCGCGACACGACGCAGATGTCCGGGCCGCCATCCGGCGCACACAGCGAGGCGCGGCGTTCCGGCGCGAAACCCAGGTCATCCTCGTTTTCGCGCGGCATGTCCAGGTCGTGCGCGCGGCCGAAGCGCCGGTACACATGGTCGCCGTCCCGCGTCACGATCTTGGCGTCGATACGGGAACCCGGTTCCGGAAAGCCGTCGAACGCGCCGGGCGCGGTGAACACGATGATGTCGCGCATTGCCGCCATGTCGCCGATGATGCGGCGGTCGACGATATTGGCGGCGCCCACCCAGAGCTGCAGGCCGCTGGCCAGCGTGAACGCCGGCGGCGGCAGCGTCAGGGGATCGGGCAGCTTGCCCCAGGCCGCGGAGCAGCGCAGCATGCCGCCCAGCGTGCGGCCGATGTCCCGGATGTAGGTGGAATTGAAGAGCAGCACGCGAAGGGTCGCCACATCCGCTTCCGAGCACAGCGCGCCGCCCTGGGTGGCCGCGGCCATGAGGCGATGGCTTTCCTGCGCCACGCGCAGCGCGTGCGCAAGCAGCCGGGCGTTATGCCCGGCGAGTTTGTCGTCGGCCTGGTTCAGTTCGATCTGGCGTCCAGCCAGCACCCCCGCGAGGAATCCAAGCGCCGACAACAACAACACAAAAGCCGCAATTCTGGAACGTGACATGGGGGACCGGTGCACATGGGCGGCGCGTTGTATGCAATGCTGCGCGTAAGGCAATGTAACCGAACTTCCAGCTGCTTAAACCGCAAATTCACCCCTCCTGACCCGCTAATTGTGGCTTTCGGAAATGGACTCGTTGCTAGGAAGACCGGCGGGCGACCCGCGCCAGGCGGCCCCCGCGAGACCGGATCTACGGGGAAACCCGATATAAAACTTTGCGCGACGCCCATGATCGCGCGTTATGCACAGGTGCGATTGCGGCCGCGCAATTTCCCGGGTTTTCTCATGCAGATCAAGGCATTGGGAAGCCGAGAGGGCTCCGATCGTGCTGCCCGCCGGGCGGCCGGGCCGCGCTATCGGACCGGTCCGCGGCCGGGCATGCTTGCGCCTTCGGCCTCGAACGCGCACCTCCCTGCGCGGCGGGCCCCTGCAAGAATCTGGAGACCTTCGTGAACCCCTCTTCCCCGTCCCGCAAAATGGGCCTGGCCGTTGCCCAGATGGGCGCCGTCAATCTGGCCGACACCCGCGCGGTGGTCGTGCGCCGCCTCGTCGAAATGATGCGCGAAGCCGCCGCCCGCAAGGCCGAGTTCGTCGTGTTCCCGGAGCTGGCGCTGACGACCTTCTTCCCTCGCTCTTGGATGGATGACGCCGAAGCGGTGGAGCGCTACTTCGAAAAGACCATGCCCAACGCCGACGTGCAGCCGCTGTTCGACACGGCGCGCGAGCTGGGCATCGGTTTTTACCTGGGCTATGCCGAGCTGACGCCGGAAGGCCGCCAGTTCAACACGGCCATCCTGGTGGACCGCAGCGCCAAGATCATCGGCAAGTACCGCAAGATCCACCTGCCGGGCCACTCGGACCACAAGGTCGACGCCCCCTTCCAGCATCTGGAAAAGAAGTTCTTCGAAGTCGGCGACCTGGGCTTTGGCGTCTGGGAGACCAACGACGTCAAGATCGGCATGTGCCTGTGCAACGACCGCCGCTGGCCCGAGACCTACCGCGTCATGTCGCTGCAAAGCGCCGAACTGATCGTGCTGGGCTACAACACGCCGTCGCTGAACATCCACTGGAACGAGCCCGCGCACCTGCGCACCACCACGCACGAGATCGTGCTGCAGGCCAGCGCCTACCAGAACGCGGTGTGGATCGGCGCGGCCGCCAAATGCGGGCACGAGGACGGCCATCACATGATCGGCAGTTCGATGATTGTCGCGCCGTCCGGCGAGATCGTGGCCCGCGCCAGCGGCGAGGAAGACGAAGTCATCACCGCGCGCATCGACCTGGCGTTGGGCCAGACGTTCCGCGACCACGTGTTCAATTTCGCCAAGCATCGCAGCCCGCATCACTACAAGCTCATCGTCGAGCGCACCGGCGCGGGCGATCCGCTGCCCCGGCCCGACATGGACTGACGCCGCACGCCAGCCGAGTCACCCCGATTGCCCGCGACATCGCGGGCATTTCTTTTGGCGGCCGCGCCCCGCACGCTGCTAGACTGCCCCAGGCCCTTTGATAGACCGACCACGCAGGCAACGATCCGATGCGCTTAATCGACACCGACCAGACCCGCAACGCCCTGTCCTTCGACACCGTCATCCCCGCCTTGCGGGACGCCTTTCGCGACGACGCGACGGTGCCCGCCCGCCACGTGCACGCCATCCAGTCGGGCAATGCGCACGGCACCTCGCTGATCATGCCGGCGTGGAGCGACCGCGGCTACTTCGGCGTGAAGATCATCAACATCTTCCCCGAGAACACGCATCAGGGCCTGCCGGGCCTGCACGCCACCTACAACCTGTACAGCGCGACAACGGGCGTGCCGGTTGCGCAGGTCGACGGCGATATCGTCACCGTGTACCGCACCGCGGGCGCGGCGGCGCTGGGCGCGGACTACCTGGCGCGCGCCGATGCCACCACGCTGCTGATCGTAGGGTCCGGCCGCATCGCCGGCCTGGTGGCGCAGGCCATGCGCACGGTGCGCCCGATCCAGCGCGTGCTGGTGTGGAACGTGCGGTCCGCCGGCGCCGAAACGCTGGCGGCAACCTTGCGCGAGCAGGGCTTCGATGCGCAAGCGGTGACCGACCTGCAGGCCGCCACCGGTCAAGCCGACATCGTCAGCTGCGCCACGCTGTCCACCGAACCGCTCATCCACGGCGCCTGGCTGCGCCCCGGCACGCATCTGGACCTGATCGGCAGCTTCAAACCGGAAATGCGCGAGACGGACCCGGCGTGCTTTGATGGCACCACGGTCTATGTCGATACCGACGAGGCGCCCACCAAGTCCGGTGACCTGCTGTCGGCATTTGACGCCGGCGTGCTGACGCGCGAAGGCATCCAGGGCAACCTGCACCAGCTGGCCAAAGGCGAACGCCCGGGCCGCCGCAACGAGCAGGAGATCACGGTGTTCAAGGCGGTGGGCAGCGCGCTGGAAGACCTGACGCTGGCGACGCTGGTGTACGAAGCGGTGAAATTCAAAGGAGACGACGCATGACGCAGGCACGTTCCATCCAGTTGACCGAGTTTGGCGGACCGGAAGTCATGCGGCTCGTCGACGCCGACCTGCCGCCCCCCGGGCCGGGCGAGGTGCAGCTGCGCCAGACGGCTATCGGCTTCAACTACATCGACATCTATCAGCGCTCGGGCAAATACCCGCTGCCCACGCCCACGGGTCTGGGCCACGAAGCCGCCGGCGTGATCGAAGCATTGGGCCCGGATGTGACCGACCTGCGGGTCGGCGACCATGTGGTCTACATGAATGCCGGCGTGGGCGCCTATGCCGACCGGCGCATCGTGCCGGCCGCCAAACTCGTGAAGATTCCCGCGGGCGTCGCCGACGAGGACGCGGCAGCCGTCTTTTTCAAGGCCATGACAGCGCAATACCTCGTCAAGAAAACGTATGCGGTCCAGCCCGGCGACGTCGTGCTCGTTCATGCCGCAGCGGGCGGGGTCGGACAGATCCTGAGCGGCTGGGCGCATGCGCTGGGCGCCAGGGTCATCGGCACGGCGGGCTCACCCGCGAAGTGCGACGCCGCGCGGGCGGCCGGTTGCGATGTGGCCATCGACTACACACAGGAAGACTGGGTCCAGCAGGTGATCGCGGCCACGGGCGGCAAAAAGGCGCGCGTCGTTTACGACTCCGTGGCCCGGCACACGTTCATGGGATCGCTGGACTGCGCCGCGCCATTCGGCATGGTGGTGCTGTTCGGCGCCGCGTCCGGCCCGGCCCCGGCCATCGATCCGGAGCTGCTGAACAAGAAGGGGTGCCTGTTCCTGACGCGTCCGTCCGTGTTTCCGCACAACGCGGACACGCAGACGTTCCGCGCCAATGCGGCGGACGTCTTCGACGCCATGCAAAGCGGCGCCGTCCGCGCCGCCATCGGGGCGCGCTATCCCCTGGCGCAGATCCAGGACGCGCATCGCGCCGCTGAAAGCCGCGCGGTCACTGGCGCCATTGTCATCACGCCCTGACCGGCGACGCGGGGGTTCGGCGCCATGCGAAGGTCAGGCCCCCGCCAGCTCCGTCGGCAGATGTTCGCGCATGATCTCGATGAAGCGCCGCAGGCGCGCCGGCTGAAAGCGCGACGGCGCATAGACCAGGAAGACGGGCAGGGCGTCCGCGCGCCACTGCGGCGCCAGGTGCACCAGGCGGCCGGCGGCCAGATCCGGCTGCATGGCCCAGGCCGATCCCAGCGCCACGCCCAGCCCCTGGATGGCCGCGTTGCGCAACGCATGCAGGCCGTCGGTGGACAGGCGCGGCTGGATGTCGAAGGACTGCCTTTCCCCGCTACCGCAATGCGTCAGGCTGACCTCGGTGCGATAGAAGGTGCGCAGCGCCAGCCACGGCAGGCGCGCCAGATCCGACGGATCCTGCGGCACCGGCCCGCCCGCAAGCAGGTCCGGTGACGCCACGACAATGCGCGGCACCTCGCCCAGCTTCACGGCAATCACGGACGGATCCGTCACGGCGCCCACGCGGATCGCGCAATCTACGTTCTCGGCGATCAGGTCGGGCATGCGATCGTGCAGCAGCCATTCCACCCGCATGTTCGGATAGCGTTTCAGGTACTTGGCCAGCGGCTCGATGAACTGATCCTGGCCGAATACGTGCGGCGCCACCACGCGCAACATCCCGGCCGGGTCGTCGTCCGCCCCGCGCACCTCGCTTTCGAAGGACTGCCAACTGGCCAGCAGCTCCTTGCCCCGCTCGTAGCAGCGTTGGCCGTCTTCGGTCAGGCGGATGGCGTGGGTGGATCGCTTCAGAAGCCGCACACCCATCGTGCGCTCCAGCAGTTGCAGGCGGCGGCTGACGGTGGGCTGGGTGCCGCCCATCTGGGCGGCGGCGGCGGACAGGCTGCCGGCCTCGACGATGCGCACGAAGGTTTCGATCAGCAGCATGCGGTCGGTGCCGGCTGCCACGGGGAGGACGGGAGTGGTCATACGCCTATCGTATAACGCATGTACCCGAAGGTCGGCTACCAAAACCCCGGCGGCAAGCCCAGAATTTGCCCCGTACTCAAAGCCACCGGACACCACCATGTCATCCCCCATTTCCCACCCCTCCCTATCGCGCGGCCTGGTCTTCCTGCTGGCCGTGGGCGCCGGCCTGGGCGTCGCCTCCCTTTACTACAGCCAGCCGATGCTTGGCGTGCTGGGCGCGGACATCCAAGCCAGCGCCGAAACGCTGGGCTGGATTCCGACGCTGACGCAGCTGGGCTACGCCTTCGGCATCCTCATGCTGGCGCCGCTGGGCGACCGCTATGACCGCAAGCGCATCATCCTGGTGAAAGCCGCCGTGCTCGCCCTGGCGCTGCTGCTGGCCGGCGCGGCGCCCACGATCGGCCTGCTGCTGGCCGCCAGCTTCGCCATCGGCCTGTCCGCCACGCTGGCGCAAGACATCGTGCCGGCCGCCGCCCACCTGGCCCCGGCCGACCAGCGCGGCAAGATCGTCGGCACCGTCATGACGGGCCTGTTGCTGGGCATCCTGCTATCGCGGGTGGTCAGCGGCTTTGTGGCCGAGCAATTCGGCTGGCGCATGATGTTCGCGGCCGCCGCCGTCAGCATCGTGGCGCTGGGCGCGGCCCTGTGGCGCGGTCTGCCGCGGTTCGAGCCGTCGACGCGGCTGGCCTACAGCGCGCTGCTGGGGTCGCTGCTGACGCTGTGGCGCCAGCACCCCGGCCTGCGCCGTGCCGCCACCGCGCAGGGTTTGCTGTCGCTGGGCTTCAGCGCCTTCTGGTCCACGCTGGCCGTGATGCTGCATGACGCGCCGTTTCACCTGGGCGCGGGCGCTGCCGG
>CBHWAL010000218.1:0-7582 GCA_966111495.1 uncultured Achromobacter sp.
CGAGCGCAGCCATTCGAAGGCGCCCCACAGCGCCGCCCAGGCCAGCGGGGCGGCCAGAATGCGGGACGGGGCGGAATCGGCGGCCAGCGGCGCGTAGCGGCGCGCGAGCGCCGTGGCGGTTGCGGGGAACAGGGCCAGGAAGGCGGACAGCGCCAACACGGCGGCGACCGCCAGCGGCGCAGCCAGATCGCCGTAGCGGTGCAGGCTGATGAAGATCCAGTACAACCCGAGCGCGTAGCTGGCAAAGCTGAACAGCCAGCCGCGCAGCCATGCCTGACGCGCCGACGGCGCATACAGCGTGACGCGCGCCAGCACGGCCAGCGCGGCGATCTGGGTGAACGCCAGTGCCCACCCGGGCAGCGGGCCGGGGGCGAAGGTCAGGGCGTGGATGGCGCCCGCCAGCACCAGGCCGGCGGCGCCGCGCAGGAGTCGGCCGCGCGGGGTGCTGATCATGCGTCGGTGGCGGGTGCTGTGGTCTGGGGCGTGGCCAGGCGCTTGACGCGCAGCCAGATGGCGCGGCGGGCGTCGCCGCGCGCCACTTCAAGGCGCAGGCCATCGAAGTCGGCATGGTCGCCGCGGCGCGGAATGCGGCCCAGCTGGCCGCCCATCCAGCCGCCCACGCTGTCGTACTCGTCGTCGGGCAGTTGGCAGCCGAACACTTCGTTGAAGTGCGAGATGTCGGTGGCCGCGAGCACGCGCCACTGGTTTTCGCCTTCAGGGAAGATGGAAACTTCTTCGGTCTCGTCGAACTCGTCTTCGATGTCGCCGACGATCTGTTCCAGCACGTCTTCCATCGTCACCAGGCCCGAAATGCCGCCATGCTCGTCGATGACGATGGCCTGGTGGTTACGGCTGGCGCGGAACTCGTGCAGCAGCACGTTCAGACGCTTGGATTCGGGAATGAAGACGGCGGGGCGGACCAGCGTGCGCAATTCGATGTTGGGCTCGAGCATGCAGCGCAACAGATCCTTGGCGAGCAGGATGCCGATGATGTTGTCGCGATCGCCCTCGTAGACGGGGAACCGCGAATGCGCGGTTTCGATCACCGAGGCCACCAGGTACGGGATGGGCTGCGTGACATCGAGCAGATCCATGCGCGAACGCGGGACCATGATGTCGCCGACAGTGCCCTCGGACACGGCAAGCGCGCCCTTGATCATCTTGTACGACTCCGCGTCGAGAAGTTGGCGTTCGTGCGCGGCTTCCAGGATGGCCTTGATGCCTTCGCGGTCCTCGGGCTCACGGCGCACGAGGGAAAGCAGGCGGTCTAGGAGGGATTTGGTGGCGGGTTTGGCAGAGCGAGCGGGAGTCGCTTCAGGAGCAGGGTAAGGGTCAGACATCGTCCGGGAGGACAAGTTAGGGAGGAGCCAGCATAACCGATACTGGCCCATCCTTTGTAACGCGGACCCGGAAAATGGCTGCAATGGACGCGATCTGCGCCTTGCTGGACGCCATTTTCCGGCAATTTCTCAGGGTTGACCCGGAGCTTCGACGTTCGGATGGAAGGGGTCAGGCCGTGACGTAGGGATCGGCAATGCCCATCTGCGCGAGCGTCGCGGTTTCGAGGGCTTCCATGCGCTTGGCCTCGCGCGCCTTGATGTGGTCGTAGCCTAGCGAATGCAGCACGCCGTGGATGGTGAGGTGGGCGGCGTGGTCCAGCAGCGTCTTGCGCTGCTCGCGGGCTTCGCGCACCAGCACGGGCACACACATGACGATGTCGCCGCGGGCCACGCCCAGCGGGTCGACACCGTACTCGAAGGTCAGCACGTTGGTGGCGTAGTCGCGGCCGCGAAAGTCGCGGTTCAGGCGGCGCCCTTCGGCCGCGCCGACCAGACGCAGGCTGAGTTCGGCCCCCGAGAATTCGACCAGGCCGTCTTCAAAGGCGGCGCCCAGCGCGCGCTCGGCCCACCGGCGCAGGCGCCAGCGGGGCAGGCGCGCCTCTTCGACACCGTACTGCACGGACAGGGACAGCTCAGGCTTCATCTTCGGCGGCGCGGTCGTAGGCGTCGACAATGCGCGCGACCAGGGGGTGGCGCACGACATCGCGGCTGGTGAACTTGGTGGTGGCGATGCCCTGGACGTCATGCAGCACCTTCACCGCATGCGCCAGACCGCTGTCCTGGCCGCGCGGCAGGTCGACCTGCGACGGGTCGCCGGTGATGACCGCCTTGCTGCCGAAGCCGATCCGCGTGAGGAACATCTTCATCTGCTCGGGCGTCGTGTTCTGCGCCTCGTCCAGGATGACGAAAGCGTGGTTCAGCGTGCGGCCGCGCATGTAGGCCAGCGGGGCGATCTCGATGGTCTGCTTCTCGAAAAGGCGCTGCACCTTTTCAAAGCCCATCAGGTCGTACAGCGCGTCGTATAGCGGCCGCAGATACGGATCGACCTTCTGCGCCAGGTCGCCAGGCAGAAAGCCCAGGCGTTCGCCGGCTTCGACGGCGGGGCGGGTCAGCACCAGCCGCTGCACCGTGTCGCGCTCCATGGCGTCGATGGCGCAGGCCACGGCCAGCCAGGTCTTGCCCGTGCCTGCGGGGCCGACGCCGAATGTGATGTCGTGCTTGAGGATGTTGTTCAGGTAGTCGCGCTGGCGCGGCGTGCGCGGGCGCAGGTCGCTGCGCTTGGTGCGCAGCGCGATGCCGTCGCTTTCGTCGTCCAGGGCGGGCAGGGCATCCATTTCCTGGGCCTGCTCTTCCTTGAGTTTGTCTTCCTGGCGGCCCACGCCGATCTCGACCAATCCAAGCTGGATGTCGTCGATGGACAGGGCACGGTGCACGGCCTGTTCGTGGAACCGGCGCAGGATGCGGCTCGCCAGTTCGGCCCGCTCGCCTTCGATCGTGACGCGGCTGCCGCGGCGGGACAGCTTGACGGTCATGCCGTCGGCCAGTTGCCGCAGGTTTTCGTCCAGGGGGCCGCAGAGATTGGCCAGGTGGGTGTTGTCGCCGTCCAGGTTGACGATGACGGGCATGCTGCGGCGCGCGCGGGGGCGGGGTGTGGTCATTCAGCCTCTTGCGAAGTGCGGTCCACGTCGGCCACGCGGGCACGCAACGAATTCGTGTGCGCCTCGGTGATGACGACGTCGACCATTTGTCCGATGAGCCGCGCGGGCGCGGGGAAGTTGACGATGCGGTTGTTCTCGGTGCGGCCCATGAGTTCGTTCGGGTCGCGGCGCGAGGGGCCTTCCACCAGCAGACGCTGGCGCGTGCCCACCATGTTGCGGGCGATCGTTGCCGCCTGGTCGTTGATCAGCGCCTGCAGGCGCTGCAGACGGCGCAGCTTCACGTCCTGCGGGGTGTCGTCGGTGAGGTCCGCGGCGGGCGTGCCCGGGCGGCGCGAGTACACAAACGAGAACGACGTATCGAAGCCGACGTCCTCGATCAGTTTGAGCGTCTTTCCAAAGTCTTCCTCGGTCTCGCCGGGAAAGCCCACGATGAAGTCCGAGGACAGCGTCAGATTCGGGCGGGCGGCGCGCAGGCGGCGCACGACCGACTTGAATTCCAGCGTCGTGTAGCCGCGCTTCATGCCGGCCAGCACGCGGTCGCTGCCGGCTTGCACGGGCAGGTGCAGGAACGACACCAGCTTGGGCAGGCGGGCGTAGGCGTCCACCATGCGCTGGGTCATTTCCTTGGGGTGCGAGGTCGTGTAGCGGATGCGCTCGATGCCCGGGATTTCGTGGACGTATTCCAGCAGCATTGCAAAGTCGGCGATCTCGTCGGAATCGGTCATGCGGCCGCGGTAGGCGTTCACGTTCTGGCCCAGCAGCGTCACTTCCTTGACGCCCTGGTCGGCCAGGTCGGCCACTTCGATCAGCACGTCGTCAAACGGACGCGAGACCTCTTCGCCACGCGTGTAGGGCACGACGCAGAAGCTGCAGTACTTGCTACAGCCTTCCATGATCGAGACGAATGCCGTGGCGCCGTCGACACGCGGCGGCGGCATGTTGTCGAATTTCTCGATCTCGGGAAAGCTGATGTCGACCTGCGAACGGCCTTCGTTGCGGCGGCGCTTGATGAGGTCGGGCAGGCGGTGCAGGGTCTGCGGGCCGAACACCACGTCGACATAGGGCGCGCGCTTGACGATGGCCTCGCCTTCCTGGCTGGCCACGCAGCCGCCCACGCCGATGACGAGGTTCGGGTTGGTCTTCTTCAGGTGCTGCACGCGGCCCAGATCCGAAAACACCTTTTCCTGCGCCTTTTCGCGCACCGAACAGGTGTTGAACAGGATGACGTCCGCCTCTTCAGGGTTGTCGGTCAGTTCGAGCTCGCCCTGGTCCTCGCGCAGCACGTCAGCCATCTTGTCCGAGTCATACTCGTTCATCTGGCAGCCAAAGGTGCGGATGTACAGCGTGCGGGGGGAGCCGGCGCCGGGAGGGGCCGAAGGCAGGGGGGCAGGGGTGTCGCCCGGGACATTGCCCGCGCGCTTGAGAGAGGTTTCTTGCATGATGGTCGCCGTGACGGGTGTAGATCCCGGGGGCTGGAAAGGGGGAAAGGGCGGATTTTAACCCTTGCCCAAGAATTGTTTCTTGGATGCGCGCGCGTTGGCCGTTACGATAGCGGTCCGCGCGCCCGCAGGCACCGGTAAAATTTCTTTTTTCTCCCGAGCGGCACCGATGAATTCCAATCGCCTCACGCCTCCGGCAGCCGCTCCCTCCCTTGCTGACGGGACCGGTTCCGCTGTCCTGAACGAATACCGCAATCCGTACCCCGCCTCCGTGTGGGCGCTGCTGGCGTGCGCGCTGGCGCTGGCCGCGGCGGCGTGCGCGCTGTGGGTCGACCTGCCACTGGCCATCTGGATCCAGAAATCGGTGTCGGAAGGGGTCAACCAATCGTTCGAGTGGGTGGGCGAGCTGGGCGAAAGCGGCCATTACATCGTCATGGCGCTGGCGTTCTACGTGATCGGCCTCGTGGGCCTGGCGCGCGGCTGGCGCAATCCGCTGCGCGTCAGCTATGCCGCAATGGCGCGCGGCAGCCTGCTGATGCTGTCGACCATGGCGGTTGGCGGGCTGGTGGTGCTGTTGCTCAAGCGCAGCGTGGCCCGGGCACGGCCAGAGCTGTACTTCGAACATGGCGTCTACGGACTGGGTGAATCGTTTTCGCGCGCCCAGCAGTTCAATTCCTTTCCGTCCAGCCACACCTACGCCGCCTTTGCCGTGGCGGTGGTGCTGGGCATCCTGGCGCCCCGCTGGCGTTGGGTGTTCCTGCTGCTGGCGGCCCTGGTGGGCATCAGCCGGCTGGTCAACCTGGATCACTACCTGTCGGATGTGATGACGGCTGCGGGCATCGCCGTGCTGGTCGGCCACTATCTGGCCCCCCGCGTGCTGAGCAGCAAGTACCAATGGCCGCTGCGTGCGCCGTGGCGCTGGTGGAAGAAGGCTTGAGCCTGCGCTCGGGATACAGACAAGGCTGCGGAATCCGCGGCCTTTTTTTCGTCCGGTGACAGCGCCCGGGGACGGAAGGCTGATTGGGGGGACGGACTGTGGCCGTCACGCCAGCACTTTGACCCCGGACGGCGTTTCGATCTGCGCACGCAGGCGGGGCGGACCGTCGGCCTGCTCGACGTCGATCAGGCTCTCCGCGCCCATCCAGGCCAGGCCCTGGCGCAGCAGCGCGGCGCGGGGATGGCAGCCGGCCAGACGCAGCAGCCGCAGCGGCTGGCGTGGCAGGGTCACGCCGGGCGGGTTCTCGACATCCCATTGGATCAGCGTGGGCAGCAGGCCTTCTCCGGCTTCATAGCCCGCCTCGCGCCACGTGGGCAGACTGCCGTCGTCCGGCACCGTCAGGCGCCAGCGCAAGTCGCCGCGCGTCATCGCGATGGCAGGGGGCAGGCGGTCGGGGTGTTCGGCCTGCATGTGCGTCAAGTCCAGCGGCGCCTCCACGCGCGCGGCCCAGTGGGCCAGAAAGGGCCCTTGCTCGATGCGCGCCCGCACGTCGCCCTGATCCAGCCCGAACCAGCGGGGTCGATCAGGCGCCGGCGCATCGGGGTCGATGGCAATGACTTCCAGGTACACCCCGTCCGCCATGCCCAGCACGCGGTTATGGGTGCCCATGCGCGGATGCGCCCCGCCGCCCTGCGGCGCGATGCCGAGCAGGCCGGCGACATATTCGGTGCCGCTGGCAAGGTCAGCGGCGGCGATGACGAGGTGGTCGATGGAGAGTTTCATGAGGGGCATGGTAACGAATCCGTGAAACTCCGTGCCCGAATACTCATAAGGGATCCGCTCAGAGGCGCCGCCCACACCCCAAAAGAAAAACCCGTCGCAAGCGACGGGTTTTGCATGTCAGCAGGCTGGCAATCAGGCGACTTCGCCTTCTTCGCCTTCCTTCTTGACCGGCTTGATCAGGTCTTCGCGTTTGACGCCCATCCACATGGCCAGCGCGGCGGCGACGAACACCGACGAGTAGATGCCGAACCAGATGCCGATGGTCAGGGCCATGGCGAAGTAGTGCAGGGTGGGACCGCCGAAGAACAGCATGGCCAGCACCATCATCTGGGTCGAACCGTGGGTGATGATGGTCCGCGAGATGGTCTGGGTGATGGCGCTGTTGATGACTTCGTGCACGTCCGCCTTACGGTACTTGCGGAAGTTTTCGCGGATCCGGTCCATGATGACCACGGATTCGTTCACGGAGTAGCCCAGCACGGCCAGCACGCCGGCCAGCACCGCCAGCGAGAACTCCCACTGGAAGAACGCGAAGAAGCCCAGGATGATGACCACGTCGTGCAGGTTGGCGATAACGCCGGCGACCGCGAATTTCCATTCGAAGCGGAAGCCGAGGTAGACCATGATGCCGATCACGACGACCAGCAGCGCCATGAGGCCGTTGTGCAGCAGCTCCTGCCCGACCTGCGGACCCACGAACTCGACGCGGCGCAGCTCGACGCCGGAGTCGGCGGTCTTGAGCGCGGCCATGACGGTTTCGCTTTGGGAGGCGGACGTCTGGCCTTCCTGCAGGGGCAGGCGGATCATGACGTCGTGCGAGGTGCCGAAGTTCTGGACCTGGAAGTCGGTGTAACCCAGCTTGGAGACCACGCCACGCACGTTTTCAAGCTGCGCCGTCTGGGCGTAGTTGACTTCCATGACCGTGCCGCCGGTGAACTCGATCGACAGGTGAAAACCACGCGTGAGGATGAAGAAGATCGCCAGCAGGAAGGTGACGAGACTGATGATGTTCAGCACCAGGGCATGGCGCATGAACGGGATGGTGCGGTGAATCCGGAAAAATTCCATTTTTCGCCTTCGTTTCTTTTCTGTGGCGGACGGCCCGGGCCGTCCGCCCTATTTTCAGTTTGCCTTCGGCTTCCAGACTTCGCCGATGGAGATCGAGGTGAGCTTCTTCTTGCGGCCGTAGTACAGGTTGGCCAGCGCGCGCACGCCCACGACAGACGAGAACATCGAGGTCAGGATGCCCAGGCAGTGAACCACCGCAAAGCCGCGGATCGGGCCGGAACCGAAGGCCAGCAGCGCCAGGCCCACGATCAGCGTGGTGAGGTTCGAGTCAAGAATGGTGCCCCACGCGCGTTCGAAACCGTGATGGATGGCCTGCTGGGGTGTGGCCCCCGCGCGTAGTTCTTCTCGAATGCGCTC
>CBHWAL010000219.1:0-7551 GCA_966111495.1 uncultured Achromobacter sp.
TGCATTACCACCAGGTCAGCGTGGCGCAGGTGCAGCAGCAGATCGAGGCGGAAGCCGCCGGCGTCGACCGCGCCGAACTGCTGCAGCGCCTGCTCACCATCCCGGTGACGGACGCGCCGAATTGGTCCGAAGCCGAGAAGCAGCAGGAGCTGGACAACAACATCCAGGGCATCCTGGGCTACGTGGTGCGCTGGATCGACCAGGGGGTCGGCTGCTCCAAGGTGCCGGACATCAACGGTATCGGTTTGATGGAAGACCGCGCCACGCTGCGCATCTCCAGCCAGCACGTGGCGAACTGGCTTTATCACGGCGTCGTCACGGAACAACAAGTTCGGGCGACATTCGAACGGATGGCGACCGTGGTGGATGCGCAGAACGCCGCGGACCCGCTGTACGAGCCGATGGCCGGTCGTCCCCAGAGCATGGCGTACCAGGCGGCACTGGATCTGGTGTTCCAGGGACGGGAACAGCCCAGCGGGTACACGGAACCGCTGCTGCATGCGTGGCGGCAGCGGCGCAAGGCGAGAACGCGCGGCTGACGACATAACACCGACCCAATCGTCGACTAAGGCCGCGAACCGCGGTCATCGTGCGTCTTACTATAAATTTTTTAAGCGGCCCGCGGGCCGCTTTTGCATTTTGGGTTATCGATTTCAGCAGTGAAGGGGTTGCCCTGGCCCCGCGCTTTCCACGTCATTGCGATTTAGGAAAGTACTCCGCCCAAGCCACTTCAAACCTTCAACCGTGGAAAACCCCTAGGGGCGTGACCCGGGGGTGTCTCATGTCGGGAGAAATTTAAAGTTTCTTTACCGACGCGCAGTGTTGGCCGACCACGAGTTGCCTTCACTGGAATCACTTTTGTCAATTTTGTTTCGAAGATGACCCCGAAGCCTCAACTCCGTCATGTGAGCCTCGCTGCCGCACTGCTGGCCGCCGCGATTGGCGCCGCCCATGCCCAGGAAGCCCAGCAACTCGAACGTATCGAGATTACTGGCTCCAGCATCAAACGAGTCGCTAACGAGGGCGCCCTGCCGGTGCAACTGATCACGCAGGAGGAGATCAAGGCCTCCGGTGCCAACAACGTCGCCGACCTCATCCAACGCATCCCCGCAATGGGCGGCAACCTGACGGTAGGCGATGTCTCGATTGGATCGAACTCTGGCGGGATCGCCACGGCGTCCATCCACGGCGTCGGCGAGAGCTACACCCTGGTGCTGTTGAACGGCCGCCGCATCGCCCCCACCGGGTCGGGCAGCCGCATCAACCTGAACTCGATCCCGATGAGCGCCATCGAGCGCATCGAAGTACTGACCGACGGCGCCTCCGCGTTGTACGGCTCCGACGCGATCGCCGGCGTCGTGAACTTCGTGCTGAAGAAGAACGTTCAGGGCGGCAACCTCACCGCCAACTACAGCAATCCCGCCGGCGCAGGCGGCACCGCCTACAACATCAGCGCCACCTATGGCCTGGGCGACCTTCAGCGCGACGGCTTCAACGTGGTTGCCACGTATCGCCGCGACGAGCAGAAGCAGATGAAGTCTGGCGATCGCAAGTTCTCCAGCACCGCCTATCTGCCGTTCTCCTTCAACGGCAAGAACTACGCGTACGACCGTACCAGCACCTCTGCCGACCCGGCGAACGCCGCCGTCGTGTTCAAGAGACTGGACGGCGAAACCACGACCTTGCCCGCTTACTCGTTCAACCCGTACCGCATGGCCAACGGCCAGTGCGCGCCGAACAACGTGTACAGCCTGGGGAACACGATCCCGGCCAACTCAAACGCCAAGGCTGGCACGGCGCAGTGCGCGTTCGACTTCGTCAGCACCATCGACGTGTATCCTGAGTCGACTCGCGACTCGCTGTTCGTCACCGGCGAACTGAAGATCAACGACAAGGTCAAGCTGTTCTCCGACGCGGCATACAGCCGTCTGGACCTGACCGCCCGCATCGCGCCGAATCCGGTGCCGATCGCGATCGCGGCCAACTCGCCCTTGTTCACCAAGTACGTCGCTCCGTACCTGACGCCAACTCAACTGGCCCACGTCGACACCGTCACAGCGAACTACCGCGCAACTGACTTCGGCACTCGCAACTCGCAGACCATCACCGACGCCAAGCATTTCGTGGTCGGCGCGGACGCCGAGGTGGGTGCCTGGAGCGTCACCGGCGCGCTGACCTGGTCGCAGAATGCGCTCGACGAGAAGTACGTCGGTGGCTACTTCAAGGCCAAGGAGTTCGGCGACATCCTGGCCAACGGTGCCCTCGATCCGTTCGTGCCGTCCGGCAACCAGAGCGCCAGCACGCAGCAGCTGATCAAGGACTCCATCTACCACGGCACGATTCGCGAAGCATCGACGACGCTCAAGGGCGCCGACATGCGCGCTTCCGGCGAGATCTTCCAGTTGCCTGCCGGCCCGGTGCAGCTAGGTGTCGGCGCGGACTTCCGCAACTACCACTACAAGCAGACGCCGTCAGCCGACGCGGTCGCTGGTGTGATCTACAACTTCGCAGCCAACCCGCGCTATGACATGGAGCGTGACAACGTCGGCGCCTTTGCCGAGTTCGTTATCCCGGTCATCAAGAACCTCGAACTGACGGCCGCGCTGCGCTACGACAGCATCAGCAAGATCAAGGACGCAATCAACAAGCGCGACTTCGGCAAGACCGAATCGGCCACGACCTACAAGCTGTCGGCCAGCTACAAACCGACCAAGACGGTGGTGTTGCGCGGCTCGTATGGCACCGGCTTCAAGGCTCCGGACATGCTGGACATCGCCCAGCCGCTTGTGACCAATGGAGTGACTGCATCGCAGTACGACTGCCCGTTCCCCGGTGACGGTAGCGGCGCCGCGCCCTGCAAGCCAGGCAAGGCACAGTACACGCAGTTGTCGGGCGGCAACGAGAACCTGAAGCCCGAGAAGTCCAAGCAAGCCACCCTGGGCATCCGGTTCGACCCGACGCGCAACTTCGGCGCCAGCCTGGACTATTGGCAGATCGACCTGCGCGACGCCGTGAGTGCGGTGTCCGCCAACCAGGCGTTTGCCGATCCGCAGCAGTACAGCAGCCTGTTCACGACGTACAAGCTCCCGGCCGAGACCAACGCGTACTACGCCTTCATGTCGATGTCGACCAACATCGGCAAGTCGAAGTATCGCGGGCTGGACTGGCAGCTGGATGGCCGACTGAACATCGAGGGCCTGGGCCGCCTGACCACGACGGTCAATGGCACCTACATGATTGAGGCCCAGTACACGAAGCCCGGCACGGCCAACGACTTCACCGACAGCCTCGGCAAGTACGGCGTGGATGCGCAGGTCATCTTCCGGAACACGGCACAGGCCCGCTTCGCGCTGGAGACCGGCAACGCCACCAACGCGCTGACGGTGAAATACCGCTCGGGCTACACCGACATCCTTCAGACGGTGCGAGACCTGCAGACCGGCCAGAACGTGAAGATCCAGCTGAACGTGCCGAACTACATCACGTTCGATTACCAGGGCACGTACCGCTACAACAAGGCGCTGGAGTTCCGTCTGGGCATCCAGAACCTGACCAACGAGACGCCGCCGTTCACGCTGCGCGATTCCTCCGGCCACCAAGTCGGCTATGACCCGCGCTACGCGAGCCCGCTGGGCCGCACCGTCTACGTGACGGGTAGCTACAACTTCTGATGTGATTCCGTCAGGGCCGCGCCTCTCGCTCCCTGACTGCACCACCGCCCGTCCGGTTCGCCGGGCGGGCGTTTTTTTCGGGTTGTCCGACCGCCCCGCCCCGCGCGCATCACCGTCCTGCGCAGAACCATTTACACGTCCGGCGTCCGCTGTCCAGCGGCGTATCGATTTCTGATTGCAAAGTTTGTGTTCCAACAAGCAACGTAGTCGCTAAGTATTTGTTTTCATAGACATTTTTTGGGCTGTGCATCCATTGATGTCCATATGGGCTGTTGTGGGCCTGAAACGCTGAGCATCAGAACCGACGGTTCCTGAACATCTTGTGCGCTATTCGCTCCATTTGGCGTAAAACAAATCCCCATATTTCTGTCGGAGTAAGGAAAAAGTAAATCTGCAATCTGTGGCGGGATTGCGACCGAATGTGCATCAAGCAGTAAGGAGAAACCCCCGAGTTGCCAGCAAAACCGGCCCCTGCCGCCCAAATTCGCGCGCTTTACGAACAGGCAACTATGACCTTCGGCGAAACGTCCGCACACTTTTGCCAGGCCTCGCGATGCGGGGCCGTGTCAATTCCGGCTCGCCGCACCCACAAGGAGGGCGGGCACTCTCCCTAGAGGTGCATATGTACAAGCTGAACGCGGTGAGCCTGGCAGTCGCCGCCACCATTGCGGCCGCGTCCTTTCCGACGCTGGCCCAGGAGCAACAGGACCAGACGCAACTCGAGCGTGTCGTGGTCACGGGCTCGGCCATCAAGCGGCTCGACGCCGAGTCGTCCGTCCCGGTGACAACGCTCAAGATGAGCGACATCCGTGAGCAGGGCCTCACGACCGTCGAACAGATCCTGTCCACCCTCACGGCCAGCCAGAGCAGCCTGGGCACCAGCCAAGCGGTCGGCTCGTCCACCGGCGGCGCCTCCTTTGCCGACCTGCGCGGCATCGGCGCCAACAAGACGCTGGTCCTGCTGAACGGCCGTCGCATTGCCAACAACGCATTCGACGGTTCGGCGCCTGACCTGAACATGATCCCGCTGGCCGCGATCGAGCGCATCGAAGTGCTGCGCGACGGCGCCTCCTCGCTGTACGGCACCGACGCCATCGGCGGTGTCATCAACTTCATCACCCGCAAGGACTATGAAGGCGGCACCGTCACGCTGGGTTACGACTCGCCGCAACACGCGGGCGGCAAGAGCAAGAGCGCCAATGCGGGCTTTGGCTTCGGCGACCTAGACAAGCAGGGCTTCAACGTCTTCGGCTTCTTGGATCTGCAGAAACAGGACGCCATCCGTGGCGACCAGCGCGACTTCAACAAGCGTTATCCGGGCGGCATCTCCAGCAACACTGCGCCCGCGAACTACTACACCGGCAACGGCGACGTGGTCTACAACCCGGCGGGGCCGGCCTGCTCGGGCAACAACCTCCTCCCGAGCGGCGATGGCACCTCGTGCTACATCAGCACCTCGCCCTACGTGGACTACACGCCGGAGAGCCAGCGCACGTCCGGCATGCTGAAGGGCACGCTGAAGCTCAACAACGATCACCAGATCGGCGCCGAGTACTTCATCACCCGCAGCACGGTCAAGACGCAGATCGCGCCGGTGCCGTATGGCGCGCTGAGCATGACCTCGACCAACCCGTTCTATCCGAACAACCCGGACCTGAATGGTGGCGACTTGGTCGTGAAGTGGCGTGACACGGTCAACGGTCCCCGCCGTGACAAGAACACCAACCAGCAGCAGCGCTTCCTGCTGACCGCCGACGGCACCGTGGCCAACTGGGACTACTCGGTCGGCGGCAGCTACAACGTCAACAAGGTCACCGAGGCGCTGACGCACGGATATGCCAACGGCACGATCATCACGCAAGGCGTGCGCGACGGCATCATCAATCCCTTCGGCGACCAGACGCCGGAAGGCCTGGCACTGCTGCAGTCGGCCGCCGCCGCCGGCACGCTGATGACCGGCAAGGGCGAAACCTGGAACCTGGATGCCCACGCCAGCCGCGAGATCGGTGACTGGTTCGGCGCCGGCCGCGGCGCCGCGATCGCCGTGGGCACGGAGTTCCGCCAGGAGAAGTTCTCGCAGAAGGCCAACGAGGACTACGCCAAGATCGTCGTGTCCTCGACCGGCGTCGACCCGGCCACCAACAGCGTCGGTGAACGCAAGGTCTACGCGCTGTACACCGAGCTGAACGTGCCGGTGTTGAAGACGCTGGACGTCACCGCGGCGCTGCGCTACGACAAGTACAACGACTTCGGCAACACGACCAACCCGAAGGTCAGCTTCCGCTTCCAGCCGTCCAAGGAAGTGCTGGTGCGCGGCTCCTACTCAACCGGTTTCCGCGCCCCGTCGCTCTATGAGCTGCACGCCGCGCAGACGTACACCAACTCGAGCACCGTCAGCGATCCGCTGCTGTGCCCGACCGGCACCGGCAGCGCGCTGAACTGCAAGACGCAGTTCCAGGTCCTGAACGGCGGCAACACCGAACTCAAGCCCGAGAAGAGCAAGAGCGCCACGCTGGGCTTCCAGTTCGCACCGCTCAATGACCTGAGCTTCGGCGTTGACTTCTGGTGGCTGCGCCTGAAGAACCTGATCGGGGTGATCGGCGACGCGTCGCTGTACGACCCGGACAACTATGGCCAGTTTGGTCAGTACTTCCATCGCAATGGTGCGGGCCAGCTGTCCACCGACGGCACCAGCTGCCCTGGCGCAAACTGCGGCTACATCGACGTGCGTCAGCAGAACCTGGGTGGCACCAACACCAACGGCTTCGACCTGAACGGCAACTACCGCCTGCGCACCGCATACGGCAACGTCACGTTTGGCCTGAACAGCACCTATGTGACGAAGTACGAGTTCCAGGAGTTCCAGAACGGTCCGTGGAACCAGAACGTGGCGGTTTATGCCGGTGCGGGTCCGGTGTTCCGTTGGCAGCACACCATCAACGCGGTGTGGAGCTATGCGAACAAGTACACCGTGGGCCTGACCGCCCATTACAAGTCGGGCTACATGGACGATCCGTCCCTGGAAGAAGGCGCGGCCAACCGCGTCGCGTCGTACACGACCTTCGACCTGTTCGGCGTCTACAAGCCGATCAAGGCGCTGTCGCTGACGGCTGGCGTGCGCAACCTGTTCGACCGCGATCCGCCGCTGTCGTACCAGCAGGCCGTGTTCCAGGCCGGCTACGACCCGCGTTACACCGACGCGACCGGCCGCACCTTCTACGTCCGCGGTTCCTACGACTTCTGATCGCCGGGAAATCCGACACAATCCGAGGGCCCCATCCGGGGCCCTTTTTCTTTGTCCGGATCCGTTTTCCGCCGCCTCCGTCCACGTATGTCCGACACCTCTTCCATGCCGCCGTCGCGGTGCCAGATCCTCATCATCGGCGCCGGCCCCGCTGGCAGCGCCGCGGCGCGCTGGCTGGCCCGGGCGGGCGTGGACGTGGTGTTCGCCGACCAGCAGCCGCTGGGCCGCGACAAGGTCTGCGGCGACGGGCTCATCCCCGACGCGCACCAGGCGCTCGAGCGCCTGGGCCTGCTGGACCGGGTGATGGCCAAGGCGCAGCGCTCGGCGCAAGTGGGCTGCGTCGGACCGCGCGGCGGCCGCATCGACGTCCCCGGCCACCTCGCCGTGCTGCCGCGCAGGCAGCTGGACGAGCTCCTCAACCTCGGCGCGCAGGAGGCCGGCGCGCGCTTCCTGGCGCCGGCGCGCTTCGAGGCGGCGCTCGAGGACGCCCAGGGCCGGGTGCGCGGCGCCCGCTTCTTGATCGAGGGCCAGCCGCACGAGATCGCCGCCGACTGGGTCATCCTGGCCACCGGCGCCGTGCCCAAGGCGCTGACCGCCGCCGGCATGTGCGAGCGCCACACGCCCAGCGGCGTCGCG
>CBHWAL010000220.1:0-7549 GCA_966111495.1 uncultured Achromobacter sp.
CGCGGCTGATGCACGAGATCAATGCCTCGCTGCCGGAAGACGGCATCCTGGTCGCCGACGGCGGTTTCGCGGCGCACTGGGGCGGCCTGCTGTTCGACACCAAGCGCGCAGGCCGCGGCTTCGTGCCGGACCGGGGCTTTGCTTCCATTGGCTACGGCATCCCCGGCGCCATCGGCGCGGCCGCGGCAGCCCCCGGACGCCAGGTGGTCAGCCTGACGGGCGACGGCGGCTGCAACATGTCGCTGGGCGAACTGGAAACCGCGGTGCGCATGAAGCTGGCCTTCACGCTGGTCGTGGTCAACAACGCGGCGTCGGGTTATATCAAGGCGCTGCAGCACCTGATGTACGGCCCGGGCAGCTACCAGTCTTCGGATCTGGTGGACACCAACTACGCCAATGTGGCGCGCGCGCTGGGCTGCAACGGCATCCGCGTCGAGGACCCCGCGGAGCTGCCTGCCGCGCTGGCAGAGGCGTACGCCTGCAAGGACCGCCCCACCATCCTGGATGTGGTGGTCACGCGCGACCCCGCGCACATGCTGCCAGGCGTGGACAGCCGGGCGGCCAAGATCAAGCCGGGCGACCGCATCGCCTGACGGCGGCACGCAACGCCTGGTCCGACACACAACAAAATCAAGCAAGGAGACAACCCATCATGAAGCGCAGAACCTGGATCAAGCTGGCGGCCGCCGCTGCAACGCTGTCGCTGGCGGGCGCCGCCGCGGCGCAGGCCACCTACCCCGACCGCCCCATCCGCCTGATCGTGCCCTTCCCGCCCGGCGGCACGTCCGACGTGGTCGGCCGCATCTTTGCCGAGGCGCTGGCCAAGCAGATCGGCCAGCCGGTCGTTGTCGAAAACCGGGGCGGCGCGGGCGGCAGCGTGGGCAGCCGCGCGGTAGCATCGGCCGCGCCGGACGGTTATACGCTTCTGCTGGGCACGTCCAGCACCAACGGCACCAATCCCGCCGTGTACAAGAATCTGCCCTACGACGCGGTGAAGGACTTCACGCCGGTCACGCAGATCATCCGCGTGCCGGGCGTGATCGTCGTGAACAAGAATTTTCCGGCCAAGGACTATGCGTCGTTCACCGCACTGATCAAGGGCGCGCCGGGCAAGTATTCCTACGCGTCGTCCGGCAACGGCGGCGCCACCCACATGGCAATGGAGTACTACAAATCGCTGTCCGGCCTGGACATGATGCACGTGCCTTACCGCGGCACCGGTCCCGCGCTGAACGACGTGATCGCGGGCCAGGTGCCCATCTTGTGGGATACGGCCGCGTCCTCGATGGCGCACATCCAGTCGGGCAGCCTGCGCCCGATCGTGGTGGCCGCCAAGTCGCGCCTGCCGCAATTGCCCGACGTGCCCACCTTCGCGGAAGTCGGCCTGCCCGACTATGACGCGGAAATGTGGAACGGCCTGCTGGCGCCTGCCGGCCTGCCGAAGGACGTGCTGGCCAAGCTCAACGACGCATCGCGCAAGGCGCTGGCGGACAAGGACGTGCAGGCCAAGTACGCGGGTGTGGGCGCGTATGTTGTCGCCGACAAGCCCGAAGCCTTTGCCGCGATGATTCAGGACGACGTGGCCAAGTGGAAGAAGGTGGCCGACTTCGCCCACATCTCGGCGGAATGACATGGGCGAGCGGCTGAAAGACAAGGTGGCGCTGGTGTTTGGCGCGGGGTCGTCCGGCCCGGGCTGGGGTAACGGCAAGGCCGCGGCGGCGCTGTATGCGCGTGAAGGCGCGCGGGTCTTTGCGGTGGACGTGAGGGAGGACGCCGCCCGCGAAACCTGCGCCATCATCGAGGCCGAAGGCGGCCGTTGCCAGGCGTTGACCGCCGACGTGACGGACTCCGTGCAGATCCAGGCCGCGGTCGCCGCCGTGCTGGCGGCGGCCGGGCGCATCGACGTGCTGCACAACAACGTGGGCATCACCGAAATGGGCGATCCCATCGAGGCCAGCGAGGAAAGCTGGCATCGCGTGCTGGACACCAACCTGACCGGCGTGTTCCTGACCTGCAAGCATGTGCTCCCCGCCATGCTGGCGCAGGGCTCGGGCAGCATCGTCAACATTTCGTCGCTGGCCTCGATCCAGGTCAATTCGTATCCGTACACCTCGTACTACGCGGCCAAGGCGGGATTGAACCATCTGACGCGGTCGCTGGCGGTGCGCTATGCGCCGGACAACATCCGCGTGAACGCCGTGCTGCCCGGCGTCATCGACACCCCGTTGATCTATAAGCAGATCGCGGGTCAGTTCGACGACGTCGAGGAAATGCGGCGGCGGCGCAATGCCGCCAGTCCGATGGGGCGGATGGGGGATGCGTGGGATGTCGCCCATGCCGCGCTGTTTCTGGCGAGCGACGAGGCCAAGTACATCACCGGCGTCTGCCTGCCGGTGGATGGCGGCAAGGCCTGCGCGGGGCGCTGACGCGTTCGGCCTTGCGCTCGCTGCGCAGCGGTCAGACACGCGGGGCCAGGTCCGCCGACAATTCCGACGCCGCACGCTGCAATGCGGCCACCACATCGGTCAGGCGCGCGCCGGAAAGACGTGAGCGAATCGCCGCCACGCTCAACGCCGCCACTACGTGCTGTTCGCGGTCGAACACCGGCACGCCCACGCCCAGCATGTCGGGAATGATGCGGCCCGGGTTGAGCGCATAGCCATTCTTGCGCGCGGCGGCGATGTCCTCGCGCAGCATGTCGGTGGACGGCAGATCGGGCGCCGCGCTGGCGTCATAGCGCGCCAGCACGCGATCGATATCGTCGTTGGGCAGGAACGCCAGCAGTGCCAGGCTGCCCGCCCCCACGCCCAGCGGGCGGCGGTGGCCGACTTCCAGCGTCAGGATCTTGATGGGAAAGTCGCCGGTCTTGCGGTCCACGCAGACCGCTTCGTGCCCCGATCGCACCGACAGAAAACTGGTGTCGCCCGTGGACTGCGCAAGCCGGAGCACGGCGGATTCGGCGATCGCCTTGATGCCGTGCCGGCTCTCGGCCGCCAGCCCCAGGATGTAGGACTCGCGGCCAAGGCTGTAGGTCTTGAGCCGGGGATTGAGCGACAGGAAGCCTTCCTGCAGCAAAGCCGACAGCATGCGGTGCGCGGTGGGCGGCGTCAGGCCGACGTCACGCACGACGTCGGTCAGGCCCACGCCGCGCGCGGGCGCCGCCCCGACGTATTTAAGAATGCGCAGCACGCGGAAGATGCTTTGCGCGCCGCCGACGGCGTCGGCAGCACGTTGGGGCAAACTCGCCATCAATGCACCGTCGTGCCGTCCGGCGGCGTCTGGTTCAGGCCCAGCGCGGCTTCCCAGCTGCGCAGCGGCACGCAGGTCTGCAAACGGACGATGGCGCGCTGGATCAGGGCGGGATGCAGTTCGTGGCCGACGTGGGTAGCGATGTCGATGGTGGAGTCGCCGTGCAGTTCGGCCAGGCGGGCTTGCGCCGCCTGCGCCTGCGACACGCTCATGACCGCGTCGTCGGCGCCGTGCAGCAGATGAATCGTGGTGTATAGCGGGGCGTTCTTGGGCAGTTGCGCATAGCGCCCCGAGAATGCGATGACGCGGCCGGCCATGCCATCGTGCGCCTGCACCAGTTCCAGCGCCATGATGGCGCCCTGCGAAAAGCCGGCCAGCGCGGTGTCGGACTGCAGCAGGCCGAAGCGCGCCTGGGCTTGCCGCACATAGGTTTCGAGCTGCGGCATGGCCTGGGCCACGCGTTCTGCGCGGTTGTCTTCGGTGACGCCGCGCACCGAGAACCACTGCCGGCCCGCGCCGCCGCCGTCAAAGGCCTCGAAACCTTCAGGGATCAGCACGGCCGCGGTCGGAAAAGCCGCGCGCACCGCCTGGGCCAGCGGCTCCAGACTGGCGGGCGATCCGCCCACGCCGTGCAGCAGGATGAAGAGCTGGCGCACGTCGACGCCCGGATCGGGAAGAAATTCGATAGAACTGGAAGACGCCATGAAACTGCTCCGTGCTGGCCTGGGACGGTGGGACTGCGCCCCGAATGCCGCATTGTAAAATGCGCCGCGCCCGGCATCGCACCGATGACGCCGGCCACCAATACACCTTGTAATGCACACACCGAACATCGACTCGGGCGCCGCCGCGCCTGCCAGCAATACTGCCAACAAGAATCAGCTGCACCGCGTGCTGAAGGCGCGCCACCTCACGATGATAGCGCTGGGCGGGGCCATCGGCACCGGCCTGTTCGTCGCTTCCGGCGCGGCCATCGCGCAAGCGGGCCCCGGCGGCGCGCTGATGGTCTACCTGGTGATCGGCCTGATGGTGTACTTCATCATGACCAGCCTGGGCGAGCTGGCCACGTTCATGCCGGTGTCGGGATCGTTCTGCACCTATGCGTCGCGCTACGTGGATCCGGGCTTCGGCTTTGCGCTGGGCTGGAATTTCTGGGTCAGTTGGGCCACGGTGGTGGCGGTGGACGTCGTGGCGGCGCAGCTCGTCATGGCGTACTGGCTGCCGGACACGCCAGGATGGATATGGAGCGTGGCCTTCCTGGCGCTGACCTTCGGGCTGAACGCGTTCTCGGCGCGCAGCTTCGGCGAGGCGGAATACTGGTTCGCCATCATCAAGGTGGTGGCGGTGCTGTGCTTCATCGTGGTGGGCGTGGCGATGCTGGCCGGCATCATCCACGGCGGCGGGCCGGTAGGCCTGGACAACTGGAAGGTGGGCGACGCGCCCTTCGTCGGCAACGCGGCGACGTGGGTGGGCGTGGCGATGGTGGTGGCCTATTCCTTTCAGGGCACCGAACTGGTGGGCGTGGCGGCCGGCGAATCCGAAAACCCCCGGCGCAATGTGCCGCGCGCGATCAACAGCGTGTTCTGGCGCATCCTGCTGTTCTATGTGCTGGCCATCCTGATCATCGGCCTGCTGGTGCCCTACACCGATCCGCAACTGCTGCGCAACGAGGTCGAGGACATCGCGGTCAGCCCCTTTACGCTGGTGTTCGAGCACGCGGGCCTGCTGTCGGCGGCCACGGTGATGAACGCGGTGATCCTGACCTCGGTGCTGTCGGCCGGCAATTCGGGCATGTATGCGGCGACGCGAATGCTGTTCAACATGGCGGCCGAGGGCCAGGCGCCCGCGCTCTTCAAGCGGCTGACCCCGCGCGGCGTGCCGCTGTATGCGCTCTTGGCCACGACGCTGCTGGCGTGCTTGTGCCTGTTCAGTGTGGTGTACAGCCCGAAGGCGGTGTACATCTGGCTGCTCAATTTTGCGGGCATGACGGAATTCATCGTGTGGCTGAGCATCGCGGTCAGCCATTACCGTTTCCGCCAGGGCTATGTGAAGCACGGCTACGACACCGCCAACCTGCCCTACAAGGCGGGGCTCTTTCCGTTCGGGCCGCTGCTGGCCTTCGTGCTGTGCCTGGTGGTCACGCTGGGACAGAATTACCAGGCGTTCCTGGAAGAGCGCATCGACTGGATCGGCGTGGTGTCGACGTACCTGGCCATTCCGCTGTTCCTGGGACTGTGGATCGGCCACCGGCTGCTGCGCGGCTCGCGCTGGGTGAAGTACCAGGACATGCGGTTCTAGCACTTTTGGGGGACATGCTTGGGGGCACTTTTCGATACCTCCGGCCCGGCGCAAAGCCCGGTACAATACTGTACATTCATACAGGTATTGAACACCGGGCACTTTCGCCATGCAGTCCCCCGAACATATCCATCCCGCGTTGTGGCGCGCCACGCAGTTGGCCAAAGGCGCCGCACGCACCCTGCCAACCGGGCATGCGGCGCTGTCGGCCGAACTGCCGGATAACGGCTGGCCGCTCGGATCGATCGTCGAACTGCTCACCCCCCACCCCGGCATCGGAGAAATCCGCCTGCTGCGTCCGGCGCTGGCCCAACTGGAAACGCGGCGGCCCATAGCCCTGGTGCAGCCGCCGCACGTGCCGCACATCGCCAGTTGGATGAGCTGGCGGCTGGATCCCCGGCAACTGCTCTGGGTGGCGCCGGAAAAGCCGGTCGATGCGCTGTGGGCCAGCGAACAGATCCTGAAAAACGCCAGTTGCGGCGCGCTGATCTGCTGGCTGCCCCACGTGCGCCCCGAATCCCTGCGCCGCCTGCACCTGGCCGCCCAGGCCAGCGACCTGCTGTTCATCGCCGTGCGCCCGTCCCGCGCCGCACAGACCGCCACGCCCGCCGCCTTGCGGCTGGCGCTGGCGCCCGCGCCCGGCGGCCTGTCCGTCCATATCCTGAAGCGCCGGGGGCCTGTCTGCGACACGCCGCTCTACGTGGGCCTGGAGCCCGGCGCGCTTACCCCCTCTTCTCCCCGCCATGCGCCTCTGGATCGCCGCCTACCTGCGCTGCCTGCCGCTGGACGCCCTACGCCCGCACTGGCCGCATGAACAGGAGGCGTTCGCCGTTCTGGATCAGGAACGGGTCGCCGCCCTGACACCCGCCGCCCGCCAGGCCGGCGTGACGCCCGGCATGCGCCGCGCGGGTGCCGCGGCCATCGCCCCCGGCGTCGAACTGCTGCCCCGCAATGCGCTGGCCGAGGCCGAGGCCCTGCAGGGCGCGGCGCTGGCTCTCTTGCAGTACACCCCCGAAATCGCCCTGGCCGACGGCGACACCGTGCTGCTGAACGTGGGCGCCAGCCTGATGTTCTTCCGGGGGCCGCGCGCGCTGGGCCGGCGGGTGGCCGCCACGCTGCGCGCGCTGGATCTGCGGGTGTCGCTGGGCATGGCGCCCACGGCCAAGGGCGCCTGGCTGCTGGCGCGGCGCGCCGGGCGGCGCGTTCCCCGCCGCACGCTGAAGCTGCCCACGCTGGCGCGGCGGCTCGATGCCCTGCCGCTGTCGCTGCTGCCCCAGGCGCAAGACCGCCGCAACTGGCTGGACGACATCGGCTGCCACACGCTGGCGCACCTGCGCGCCCTACCGCGCGCGGGCCTGCAGCGGCGCAGCGCGCCCGACCTGCTGCAGGCGCTGGACGCCGCCTACGGCCAGGTGCCCGAACTCTACCGCTGGCTCGAACCGCCCAACCAGTTTTCGCGGCGGATCGAACTCATGGACTATATGGAGAACACCAGCGCCGTGCTGGCCGTGGCGGGCCGGCTGGCCGAGCAGCTGGGCGGCTGGCTGACCGCCCGGCAACTGGCCGTGCGGCGCGTGGTGCTCAGCATGGACCACGAACGCGGCCGCCACGCCCCCCCGCCCCCCGAACTCGAAGTGGCCCTGGCCCAGCCCATCTGGCAGGCGCCGCAGCAGCTGGATATGCTGGGCGAAAAACTCAACCACTTCACGCTGGAAGCCCCCGTCATCGCGGTGACGCTGCACGCGCCCGACACCGTCGAGCAGCCCGCCGCCAGCACCACGCTGTTCCCCGAGCCGGGCGGCACCGCCGCCGACCACGCGCGGCTGCTGGACCTGTTGGTGGCGCGGCTGGGCCGCGACCGGGTGCGCCATGCCCAGCCCACCGCCGACCACCGTCCCGAAGCCGCCAACGCGTGGGGCGACGCGCTGGCCGCGCCCGAACGTCCCGACCCCCTCCCGCCGCTCCTTGACCGGCCGTTCTGGCTGCTGGAAACCCCCCAACC
>CBHWAL010000221.1:0-7548 GCA_966111495.1 uncultured Achromobacter sp.
TAGCGCCGGGCGCGCGCGGCCTTGGTGTCGGCAAACAGCTTGCGCACGTGATCGAACAGGCCGGTGTAGGTAGCCAGATTGGAGCGCGGCGTGCGGCCGATGGGCTTCTGGTCCACGTTGACCAGCCGCTTGATAGCGTCTGCGCCCGCGTGCAGCCGGCCCGTGGTGCGCGGCAGGTTGCCGGGCTGCGGCAGGTCGCTGTCGGGTTCCTCGGCCGGCAGTTCCTGGCCCAGGTGTTCGCCCACCAGTTCGACCAGCGCCTGGCTGACCAGGCTGGATTTGCCCGATCCGGAAACGCCCGTCACCGCCGTGAACGCCCCCAGCGGAAAGCGCGCGTCCACGCCATGCAGGTTGTTGCGGTGAATGCCGCGCAGCTCCAGCCACCCGGCGGGTTCGCGCGGGGTGCGCCGGCTGGCGGGGCGCGTGTCGAAGAGGTATTGGGCGGTGATGGAATCCTTTACCTTGCGCAGGCCTTCGGGCGGGCCGCTGTACAGCACCTGGCCACCGTGCTGGCCGGCGCCCGGTCCCACGTCGACCAGCCAGTCGGCGCGGCGCAGCGTGTCCAGGTCGTGCTCCACGACAAAGAGCGTGTTGCCGCCGGCCTTCAGCTGGTCCAGCGCGCGGTGCAGCGCCTGGCCATCCGCGGGGTGCAGACCGGCCGACGGCTCGTCCAGCACGTAGACCACGCCGAACAGGTTGGAGCGGATCTGCGTGGCCAGCCGCAAGCGCTGCAACTCGCCGGGCGACAGCGTGGGCGTGGACCGGTCCATCGCCAGGTAGCCCAGGCCCAGCGCCTGCAGCGTGCCGATGCGTTCGACCAGATCGTGCGCGATGCGCTGCGCGGCGATGCGTTTCTCGGGCGACAGATCCGGGGTGCGCCGCACGTCGCTGCTGCCGGCGTGCGACAGCCCGCCCGCAGCCACGCGTTTGGCGTTGGCGCGCACGCCCGCGGCCTTGCTGCGCGTCGCGCCGGCCAGTCCCGCGTGCTCGTCGAACCGGCCTTCGGCGGCGGGCGTCAGCACCTCGGCGATGCGGGCAAGCGGCAGTTGCGACAGGCTGCCGATGTCCAGGCCCGCGAACGTCACGGACAGCGCCTCGCGCTTCAGGCGCCGGCCGCCGCATTCCGGACAAGGCGCGCCGGTCATGAAGCGCGCCACGCGCTTTTTCATCATGGCGCTCTGCGTGGTGGCGAATGTGTGCATGACGTACCGGCGCGCGCCGGTGTAGGTGCCCATGTAGCTGGGCTCGGCCTTGCGGCGCAGCGCCGCGCGCGTCTCGGCCGGCGTGAAACCGGCATAGACCGGTGCGGTGGGCTGCTCGTCCGTGTAGAGGATCCAGTCGCGATCCTTCTTGGGCAGGTCGCGCCACGGCTTGTCCACGTCATAGCCCAGCGTCACCAGGATGTCGCGCAGATTCTGACCGTGCCAGGCGGGCGGCCACGACGCAATCGCGCGCTCGCGGATGGACAGCGACGGGTCCGGCACCATGGACGCCTCGGTCACGTCGTACACGTAGCCCAGGCCGTGGCAATGCGGGCAGGCGCCCTGCGGCGTGTTGGGCGAGAAGTCTTCGGCGTAAAGCATGGGCTGACGCGCCGGATAGGTGCCGGCGCGCGAATACAGCATGCGCAGCATGCTCGATAGCGTGGTGACGCTGCCGACCGTGGAGCGCACGTTCGGCGTGCCACGCTGCTGCTGCAACGCCACGGCGGGCGGCAGGCCGTCGATGGCGTCGACGTCGGGCACCCCCACCTGATCGATCAGGCGGCGGGCATACGGCGACAGCGATTCCAGGTAGCGGCGCTGCGCTTCGGCGTACAGCGTGCCGAACGCCAGCGACGATTTGCCCGATCCGGACACGCCGGCGAACACCACCAGCGCGTCGCGCGGGATGCTGACGTCCACGTTCTTCAGATTGTGTTCCCGCGCGCCTCGCACGCGGATGCAGGCATCGGGGCCCGGCTTCGAAGGGTTCTTGCGCTGGCTCATGGCTGAAATAGTAATGGACTGGATGGCGGATGCCCCGTACAGATCTGGCCAACCGGCGACGAGGCGCCTCATCCCATCGAATGAGACCGCTTGCACCAATGCCTGCATACCGTTCAATCCCCTGCCAGCCGCGCGCGGACCCCAGGCCGCGCAATGCCGTTGACGGCGCCACGGCGCTGCTTTAATTTCGCATCACGCGAAACGGCTGGGCGGCGCAATGCGCCGCCTTTGTCGTGCGGCCGGCTTCATCGGCGCGACCGCGCTGCTTCCGACTGCCGGGCAGGCTGCATCCCTTGCGGCAGGACTTGATGACCACATTGCTGAGGGCAAGACATGGTGATCTCGATTTCCGTCCTGGTCGTGGGCGCGGGCCCGGCCGGCCTGTTGACCGCCGCCGAGCTGCAACGCCGCGGCGTCGACTGCCTGCTGATCGACGCGCACGAACGCCCGCTGGATTGGGACCGCGCGACGGTCGTGCATCCGCGATCCCTTGAAATCCTGGATGCGCTGGGCATCATCGACCCCCTCCTGGCCGCGGGCGTAAAGCAGCGGCGCGCCCGCATTCACGCGGGCGGCAACGAACTGGGCGTCATCGACCTGGAGCTTGCCGGCAGCCGCTATCCCTTCAACATCGGCATCTCGGAAGAAGTCACCGAGACCGTGCTGGCCGACCATTTGGCACGGTTAGGCGGCAAGGTCACGCGCGCCACGAAGCTGGTGGGATTGCAGGAACAGGACGACGGCGTGCTGGCCACCGTGGAGCGCGGCGGCAAGCTGTCGCAGGTGCTGGCGCAGTGGGTCGTCGGCTGCGACGGGCACCACAGCACCGTGCGGATGCTGACGGGCATCGAGCAGGATGGCCACGACATCAACCAGCCGTGGGCCGTGTTCGATGCGTCCATCCCCGACTGGCCGGAAGCGTTCGAGGCAAATTACGCTTACCTGGACCAGATTCCGGTGATTCTTACCGCGCTGCCTGGCGAGCGCTGGCGCGTCTACCTGCGCCCCAGTTCCGCCGAGTCGGACCTGGTCGAGGACGCGCTGTCCACGCTGCGGCGCTACCTGCCCGACGCCAGCTTTTACAACGTCTCGCACCCGGCGCGATTCGATTGCCACACCAAGGTGGCGCGCAGGTTCCGGGCCGGCCGCGTGCTGCTGGCCGGCGACGCCGCGCACACGTGCAGCCCGGCGCAGGGGCATGGCATGAACACCGGCCTGCAAGATGCCTACAACCTGGGCTGGAAGCTGGCGCTGGTCTGCCAGGGACATTGCTCGCCGGCGCTGCTGGACAGCTATCACGCCGAACGGCGGCCCGTGGCCGACATGGTGATGGCGTCGGGCGATGCCGCCGAAAGCGCGCAGATGGCGCAGGGCGACCCGGAGCGGCGCGCGCGCGATCTGGCGATCCGCGCGGCCTTCGGCAACGCCGAGGCGCGGCACCGCGAGGCGGTGTCGGAAGCCGAGCTCGACATCGACTACGCCGGGTCGCCCATCGTGATGGGAGACCGGCACGCCGCCATCTGGCCGGGCCAGCGGCTGCCGGACCATATCGACGTGCGGTTTTCCACCGGCGGCCGGGGCAAGCTGCATGACTACGCCAAGCGGCGCGGCCACACCGTCCTGCTGATCGGCGGCTCCGGCACGCCGCAGCAGCCGCTGTCGGACCTGCGCCGCGAGCTGGCGGCCCTGTCTGACGGATACATCATCGAGGTCGTCGTGGCGCTGACCGCCAGCGACGGGGTGACCGACGTGGACGCTTACCTGGAGCCCGCCGCAGCGGCCCGGCTGGGTGTGGGCGACATGGTGCTGCTGGTGGTGCGGGCAGACGGCCACGTGGGCCTGCGCGCCGAAGCGCGGCACGCCGAAACGCTGTCGGCTTACATCGAACGGCTGCGCCAACCCGGGCAAGATGCCGTGACCTAGGGAAATCCCTAGAAATATTCATGTCGATCCGGGTGCCGGCGGTTCGTCGTAGTCATGCACCCACCCTCACTCAAGGCGGACTACACCATGACTACCGGAACCGTACGACACCTGCGCGTCCTGCGCGCGCCCCCCGAACGCGTCTATCGCGCCTTTCTGGAACCCGATGCCGTCGCCAAGTGGCTGCCGCCGTATGGCTACACCTGCTCGGTCGAGGAACTGGACGCGCGCGTGGGCGGCAAGCACAGGATGGCGTTCCGCAACTTCGCCACCGACCACCTGGAGCCGTTCGGCGGCGAATACCTGGAGCTGGTTGAAGGCGAGAAGATCCGCTACACGGACCGCTTCAACGATCCCGCCCTGCCGGGCGAAATGACGACGACCATCAGCTTGCGGCAGGTCTCGTGCGGCACGGAACTGACCATCGTGCAGGAGGGCATTCCCGAGGTCATTCCGACCGAGATGTGCTACCTGGGCTGGCAGGAATCGCTGCTGCAACTGGCCCGCCTGGTCGAAACCGATGCGCCGGACGGTCCGGTGCGCGACTGACGCCGCCGCCGGGGCAGCATCGTGGCCGATACGTTTGTTCATGTTTTGACACCATCCAGTCGCGCGTAACGGCGCGACTCGCTACAAAATGTGGCGCGCCCCATGCGGCGCTGCGCGGGCCGTAACAAATGGGGCCGCGCGCATCCCCACAAGAAGGAAAAGCCGTGTCAAAAGTGTTTGCCCTGCTGCTCTGCGCCGCCCTGCCCGCTGCGGCATTGGCCGCCCCCAAATTGGCTGCCCCCAATACCGAGCCCCTGAAGCTGAACGCGGACAACAAGCTGTATTGCAACGCCCAGACCGACTGGTGCGTGGGCATCAAGATGGACGGCGCATTCGGCGAAAACGGTCCCTTCGCGACCAGCCGGACCCTTCGTGCCGACTACCGTTTCTGGGACTCGCCCGATGTGCCGGACTTCAAGAATTTCACCGTGTGGCCGGAACTGATCCGCCTGAGCGAGGAGCGCGCGCTGGTGGGCGTGGTCGGCCCGGCGGAACCGGATTTCAAGGCGTCGACGCCGTTCTCCGGCGGCGGATTCGAGCGCCGGGATCTGTACCTGTACGACGTCAGCCTGGGCGAGCAGACCGGCGCCAACCTGGTGCTCGTCATGCCCTACACGGCTGACGCATCCATCCGGGCGTGCTTCAACGAGGCGGATCAGGAGAAGCGTGCCGGGCAATGCAGCGATGTCTATCAATTCAAGGCATCGTTGAAGGCTTTGCCGGGCAAGGAGTTGCCCGATCTGCAAGTGCAGACTCAGGCGACCCGTTCGCCGGCGGGGGCCAGCCGTTTCGCGGATTCCAGCGCACGGCCCGCCCTGACCAAGGCGCAGCTTGCGCCGCAGGCGGACAAGCAGTGCAGCTACACCGTCACCTACACATGGAAAGCCAGCGACGCGTCGTACCAGCCGGCCACGCCGCTGCCGGATTGCGCGGAGTTTCTGTCGGCGGATCCGGCGGAGAAGAAATAAGCGACGGCGCGCTGTTGGCCGGTGTCAGACACCCAAGGGAGAGGATCTTCAGCGCGTTGCTGCGTCTCCGTGGGTGTCAGACACCTAGGGCAATTCCGAGGTGTCTGACACCCTCAGGAGACGGTCAGCATCATGCGGCGGCTTTCGCCGGGTGTCAGACACCGGCGCATCACAGTTACTCTGCGTAGCCCGGATTGCGACGGTCCAGCCGGCGCAGCAGGCCTGGCCAGGCAAGCTGGGCCTTATGGGCCCGGTCAGCCGGCGATTCCACCCCGGCGCGGGCCAGGATGTCCGCGGGGATGTGGGTCAGTTCGCCGCCTGCCTGTGCGCGCACCTGCACCATGCAGGCGGCTTCCAGGCGGTGCATGGCCTGGAAGGCTTCGGCCATGCTTTGGCCCACGGTCAAGAGGCCGTGGTTGCGCAGGATGAGGTAGTTGTTGGCGCCCAGGTCGCGCACCAGGCGCGGCTGCTCGTCGGGATTGAGCGCCAGGCCTTCGTAGTCGTGGTAGCTGAGCGAGCGCAGCACGATGAATGCGAACTGCGACAGCGGCAAGAGGCCGGCCTTCTGCGCCGACACCGCCACCCCGTTGATCGAATGGGTGTGCAGCACGCACATCGCGTCCTTGCGAGCGGCATGGATACAGCTATGGATGGTGAAACCGGCGGGGTTGATATCGTATTCCGAGTCCATCACCTTGTTGCCGTGCAGGTCGATCTTGACCAGGCTGGACGCGGTGATCTCGTCGAACATCATCCCGTAGGGGTTGATGAGGAAATGTTCCGTGCCGGGCACCTTGGCCGTGATGTGCGTGAAGATCAGGTCGTCCCACCCAAAAAGCGCCACCAGCCGGTACAACGCCGCCAGGTCCTTGCGGACCTGCCATTCCGTTTCGCCGACCTGTTCGCGCACGCTGGCGCCCTGCTTGCCTGCCGTATCCATCCTGTCTCCGTATTGTTGGTGTCGGCCCCGCGCCGTTGCGCCGGGATCCGTCATGCACTGTATTCCTTTTCGCGCCCGGCGCGCACGGCGGCGCCGGGCCGGCGTCCGTCTGGTGAAACAGCCCGAGACCCATTAACCTGTGAGCCACGTCCGAGGAGACTCCGAGAATGCTGCCTGCACTTTACGGTCATCCCTTTTCTTCGTACACGCAGAAGGCGCTGATCGCGCTGTACGAAAACGCCACGCCATTCGAGTTCCGCAGCATCGGGCCCGAGACGCCCCAGCATGCCGCCGACTGGATCGAGCGCTGGCCGCTACGCAAGTTTCCGCTGCTGGTGGACGGCGAGCGCAACGTCGCCGAGTCCAGCATCATCATCGAATACCTGCAACTGGCTCATCCCGGGCCGGTCCGCCTGATTCCCGCCGACCCGATGGCCGCGCTGGACGTGCGCTTTCTGGACCGCTATTTCGACCTGCACGTCATGTACTGGATGCAGCACGCGGTGAACGGCGCGCTGACCGGCGACCCGGTCAAGCGCGACGCGGCGCGGGCGCTGGCCGCGCAGAAGCTGGAACTGGCCTATGCCTGGATCGACGCGCAGCTTGCCACCCGCACGTGGGCAGCGGGCAGCGGCTTCACCCTGGCCGATTGCGCCGCCGCGCCCGCGCTGTTCTACGCCGACTGGACGCATCCGATCAGCGACTGCCATCCGCATCTGCGGGCCTACCGCGCGCGGCTGCTGGCGCGGCCGTCGTTCGCGCGGGCGGTCGACGAAGCCCGGCCCTACCGCCCGCTCTTTCCGCTGGGCGCGCCCGACCGCGACTGAACGAACCAACATCGCCCCCCGCGAACATCGCGCGGCAACGTGCGAGAATCCCCGCCATTCCCTCCCGGATGAGGACGCCCACCGTGCAGCAGACCTTGCCCCGCCACCTGCCTACCTTCCTGCGCTCGCATCTGGAGTCCCTATCCGGCGTCGGCCTCATGCTGGGCACGCTGTTCTTTGCCGCGGCGCTGACGCCTACCCTCATCCCCCGAACCCACGTCACGCAGGGCGTCTTGGCCGGCACCTGCCTTGCCGCGGGATATGGGCTGGGCGTGCTGTGGCATTGGCTGTGGGCCTACATGGAACTGCCGGAACCGCGCGGCCGCGCGGCGCGCATCATCAATGCCGTCATC
>CBHWAL010000222.1:0-7541 GCA_966111495.1 uncultured Achromobacter sp.
CGCGATGCGTGCACAGGTCGATGATGTCTGCGCTCAGCCGCAATCCGAGGTTGTAGGCGTCGTGGATCATCCGGAATGCATGCACTGCCGCTTGTGGCGGCAGAATCGTGGCGCCACGCCAGCGCATGGGGGCATACGCCGTTGGAAGCTTTAGCGCCAGACGCCAAACATCCAGGAAATCGCCGACGAGCGGCGCAAACCGTTGAGCCTGTCGAGCTAGTACAGGTGCCTCCATGCCAGCCTCGGTGGGGGCACCACGAAGCAAGGTGTACGTGCCCCAACTGGTCGGGCAGAGCCACCTCCTAACCGGCCATAACAACGCAGGAAAGGCACGTTCCATTGATGCCACGAGCAGTTCGAGTCGCAATGGCTCGAACCAGGGTGTCATCCGTTTCCCAGCTATGGGCTTGATGACATCCAGGCAGCGCGCGGCTAAGTGATCGGCAACCGCATTGATGGGCCGATCACTGGTCAGCCATCCGCAGACATAGCGCTTCCTATAACTTGCGTCTTCAATCGCATGAAGTTCGGCGGATGCGAGCAAAGAAATGTTCGCGATATCGCCAGGTGCCGCCAACTGTACGAGCGCGGGACACGCGTCTGGCGTATGGGCGAGGTCCGGCCGCATGACGCGCGAAATCGCTTTGTCGCCCAAGGTTTGCGCGAGCGTGTGAATGCTCAGCGGCTCTGTAGACGGGCACGGCGCCAGCGGATCCAGCAGGAGGTAAAGATAGTCGTCGGGTGCGCGTTCGTTGCGGGCGAACTCTTGGACGGCGCTGCGCATCATCTTGCACGCTCCATCGACCTGCCGAAGAGAACGGTCCGCTCCACTCCAAGCGGGATCGTCTCAGGCAAGCCTTCGGGCAGCGTGAATCTGAGCACCTCGAAGGACGCTTCGCCGACGGCGAAGGTGAAGCGCAGATCGGTTTGGATTGGCATGGTGAGCTTCCGGTGGCGACGGACCGCACAGGTCGTCCTTGGTGCCAAGTGGCACTACCGCTTTTAGAAGCTGCCGATACGGCGTGTAAATCAGAGGAGTCTTATTAATGAATCAAATTTGTCTGGGATTAGCAGATGCTTGAAACGATCCGATTGATCGGCCGCAGTATCCTGAGCGACAGCACGTGAGTTCCGCCGACAGGGCTAATATGTTGGGCTACGGAGGCCGCGCCGAGGCACAGCACAGCGGCTATACGGGGGCCAAGGTTGAGAAACATCGGTAGCGTCTTTGCCCGGTGCCGGGCATCCGACGTTTACTCGTATCGCGGCACGCCCGCGTCATCCACGACTATGGTTCCCGGCGTTTGCGGAAAATGCAGCGGCGCGTCGGTGACCGACCGCAGGAAGTCTTCAGTCACGCCCGCCTTCATCGCGTGCACCTCCAAACCCACGGGCATGACGTCGATGACGGCAAGGTCTGTATAGATGCGCGATACGACGCCCTTGCCTGTGAGCGGATAGGTGCATTGCCGCAGGATCTTGGGCGTGCCGTCGCGGCCGCGGTGTTCCATGGTGACCAGCACCTGCTTGGCGCCGACGGCCAGGTCCATTGCGCCGCCGACGGCGGGGATGGCGTCGGTGGCGTCGGTCTTCCAGTTGGCGAGGTCGCCGCGTTCGGACACCTGGAAGGCGCCGAGGACGGCGTAGTCCAGGTGGCCGCCGCGCATCATGGCAAACGAGATGGTGTGTTCAGTGATGGACGCGCCTTGCAGCAGGGTGATGGGCTGGCGGCTGGCGTTGATGAGGTCGGGGTCGACTTCGTCGCCGGCGGCGGCGGGGCCCATGCCGAGGATGCCGTTTTCGCTGTGCAGCAGGATTTCGCGGCCGGGGGGCAAGTAATCGCCGACGAGCGTCGGCATGCCGATCCCGAGGTTGACGATGGCGCCATCGGGGATGTCGCTGGCCAGAAGCTGCGCAATCTGCTGGCGGGTCAGGCCGATGATGTCTTGCATTTCAGTCCTCCACGCGCACGACGGCTTTGACGAAGATGCCCTGCGTCATGATCTGTTCGGGCACCAGCGCGCCCAGCGGCACGATCTCGTCGACCTGCGCGATGGCGTGTCCGGCGGCCATGCACATGACGGGATTGAAGTTGCGCGCGGCATGGCGGTACATGAGGTTGCCCCAGCGGTCGCCCAGGTGCGCGCGGATGAGCGCGTAGTCGGCGCGCAGCGGCTGCTCGAGCACATAGCCGATGCCGTCGATGACTTCCTGGCGCCGCCCTTCTGCCAGTTCGGTGCCGTAGCCGGTGGGCGTGTAGAACGGACCGAGTCCTGCGCCCGCGGCGCGCAGCCGTTCGGCCAGGGTGCCTTGGGGCACACATTCCAGTTCGACCTCGCCGGCGCGGTAGGCGCGGGCGAAGGCGTCAGAGTTGGGTGGGCGCGGGTGCGAACAGATGATCTTGCGGACCTGCTTGCGCACCAGCAACGCGGCGATGCCGCGTTCGTAGGTGCCGGCGTTGTTGGAGATGATGGTGAGGTTGCGCCGGCCCAGTTCGGCCAGGCAATGCAGCAGTTCGTAGGGCACGCCGGCCTCGCCGAAGCCGCCCACCAGGACGGATGCGCCGTCAGGAATGACGGACACGGCGTGCGCCATGGATTCCTGAATCTTGTCGATCACCTATTGCTCCTGCACAAGGCCCGCAGCGTCCACGATGCTTTTCCAGCGGACGCGTTCCTGGTCGATGAAAGCCGCGAACTCCGCGGGCGTGTTGCCGCCCGCCTGGCCGCCCATGGCCTTGAAGCGTTCGCTGATCTCGGGGCTGCGCACCACGTCGCGCGTGGCGGCGTAGAGCTTGTCGACGGCGTCCTGCGGCGTGCCTGCGGGCGCGACCAGGCCGAACCACGCGGTCACCACCATATCTTTCACGCCGGCCTCGGCCATGGTCGGCACGTTCGGCAATTCGGCGAGGCGCTTGTCGCTGGTGACGGCCAGCGCACGCAGCTTGCCGGCCTGGATGTACGGCATGGAGCTGGGCAGGTTGTCGATCATGAAGGTGAACTGCTGCCCGAGCAGCGCGGCCACGGCCGGGCCGGCGCCTTTGTAGGCGACGTGCGTGCCCGGAATGCCGGCGCGCTGCTTGAACATTTCGGCGGACAGGTGCGGCGACTGGCCCGCGCCGGAACTGCCGAAGGAGACCTTGGCGGGGTCCTGCCTGACCTGCGCCAGCAGATCGGCCACGCTGCGCGCGGGCGAGGCTTCGTTGACGACGAGCACGTTGGGCACCGAGATCACGAGCGTTACGGGCGCGAAGTCGGCGGGCTTGTAGGGCAGCGTCTTGTAGAGCGCGTAATTGATGGCGTTGGGGCCGATGTTGCCCATCAGCAGCGTGTAGCCGTCGGGCTTGGCGCGCGCCAGCGCCTGCGCGCCGATGATGCCCGCGGCGCCGGCCCGGTTCTCGACGATGACCTGCTGGCCGAGCTTGGCGGCCAGCTTGTCGGCAATGAGGCGCGCCGAGATGTCGGTGGTGCCGCCCGGCGCGGCCGGGATGATGAGGGTGATGGGCCGTTCAGGCCAGGCCGCCTGCGCCGGGTTCGCGATGGCGATGGCCATCGCGCCGGCTGCCAGCCAGCGATGCGCACACATCATGCTTGTCTCCCTGCGTGACCATTGATTGGTCAACTCGTGAGCACGAGTGTGGGCGCGGGGGTGGCAAATGCCTATTCCGGAATCCGGAGGTGTGGGTTCGCCTGCGCTGAAGATGGCGCCGGCATCGAAGGGACGTCAGCGCAATTGGAAGCCGTCCGCCGCCTGCTGCAGGTGCTGCCACAGCCGCGCCAGCACGGGTCCGTGCGGCCTGTCGGCGCGCCGCGCGGCGACCAGCGTCTCGGTGCTGCCGGGCAGGCGGCGGCTGGCCAGGGACCGCAGGCGGCCGTCGCGCAATTCGTCCTCGATCAGAAAGCGCGGCAGATGGCCCCATCCCATCCCCTGCAGGATGATGTCCTTTTTCATGAGCTGATCCGGCACGGTGCACCGCGCGGCGCCTTCGATCATGAAGTAGTCGCGCGGCGGCGTATGCCGGGCGGTGTCGCGCATGACGCACTGCGTGTAGCCGCGCAGCGTGCGCGCGTCGATGCCCGCTGTGCCGGAATCGGGCAGATAGCCGGGCGCGGCGACCGGCACGAATGGCACCTCGGCAAGGTCGAGCCATTCGATGCGCGGATCGGTCTTGTCCACGCGATGCAGAATCAGGTCGACGTCGCCATCCAGCAGACGCTCTTCGGGTCCGCCCACGGCCTCGACATGCAGATGCAGCCGCGTGGCCGGGCACATCGCAAAGAAACGGCTCAGCAGACCCAGCGTTTCCGCGCGCGGGCAGAAGTCGCCGATCACGACGTGCAGATCGCTTTCCTCGCCCATCGCCAGTTGCGCGGCGTGGGTGCGCAAGCCGTCCAGTTCGCGCAGCAGCGGCTGCGACCGGCGGTGAAACGAGATGCCCGCGGCGGTCGGGGTGACGCGGTAGCCGCTGCGGTCAAGCAGCGTCAGCCCCAGTTGCCGTTCCAGCTTGGCGACGGCAGCGAAAACGGCCGGGTGCGAGCGGTGCAACGTCGCGGCCGCTGCCTGGAATCCGCCGGCTCGCACCACGGCGTCAAAGCACTGCAGGTCGTGCAGCGTGAATTCGCTCATTTCAGCTTTTCCGACAAAGAATGTCTGAGCTTTGTAATTTTTTCTGGAACGCGGCGCAACTACGCTGAGAGCCGTTCCTTTCCCCGGAGACTTCCATGTTCACGCTATCTTTCACCACGGGCGACGGCGTGCGCGTCGCCTACCGTTTAGACGGCGACGCCGCACTGCCCGTCCTCATTCTGTCGAATTCCATCGGCGCTTCGTTGCACATGTGGGATGGCGAGGTGGCGGCCTTGTCGCGTGTCTTCCGCGTGCTGCGTTACGACACGCGCGGCCACGGCGCGTCTGGCGTTCCGGAGGGCGCGTACTCGCTGGACCGGCTGGGCCGGGATGTACTCGAGCTGATGGACGCGTTGAAAATCCAGCGGGCACATTTTCTGGGGTTGTCACTGGGCGGCATCATCGGGCAGTGGCTGGGTGTGCATGCCCCCGAGCGGATAGACCGGCTGATTCTGGCAAATACGTCGGACTATCTGGGCCCTGCCCCGCAATGGGACGCACGCATCGTCGAAACGCTGCAGGCGCCCGACATGACGGAAACGGCGCAGACGTTCCTGGCCAACTGGTTTCCCGCGTCAACGCTGCAGGCAGGGGGGCCGGTGATCGAGGCCTTTCGCGCCATGCTGATGGCAACGGATCCGAAAGGGCTGGCTGGCGCTTTCGCCGCGGTGCGCGACATGGACCTGCGACGCACGAACGCGTTGATCGACCGGCCAACGCTTGTGATCGCGGGCCGTGACGATACCGTGACAGCGGCCAGTCACGGCGAACGCATCGCGGCGACAGTGCCAGGCGCCGAGTTGCGCATTCTGCCGGCGGTGCATCTGTCGAATGTGGAACGGCCCGCGGAATTCCTGGATGCGGTGCTGACGTTCCTGGCGCAGAGCGATCGGGGCTAAGCGGACCGGCGCGCGGCGGGACGGGGCTGCGATCACGGGGTTTGCGCTTACGGGTCCGCCTACGCCCCCGCCCGCTCCCAGCGCCTTTGGATGGCCTTGGCCGCGACCACACCGTCCGCCATGGACGTCACCACGCAGGGGTGCATGCGGTGCGCGACCTCGCCGATGGCGTAGATGTCGGGCACGCTGGTCTCGGCGGTGGCGAAGTCGGTGCGGATGTAGCCGCGCTCGTCGCGCGCCAGCCGCAGATCGTCGGCAAACGCGGCCTGCGGTTCCCAGCCGTAGAAGACCAGGATCAGGTCGTACTGCCGGCCGTCCACGCTGCGTCCGGCCGGGTCGACCTTATAAGGGCCGATGTGCACGCCTTCGGACCCGGCGCGCGTCACCCATTGCTGCTGGGCGCGCACGCTGCGGGCGTACAGATGCACCTTGCGCGCACCGCGGTTGCGCACGTAAACGTAGTTTTCGAAGGCGTTGTCGCCCCCGCCCAGCACGGCGACCGATAAACCGGAATAATCCTGCGCCACGATGGGCGAGCCGGGGCCGATCAGCACGCCCGGCCAGGACGCGCCCGGCGGGTGGTCGGGCAGCCCCTTGGCGCGCACGCCAGAGGCGATGACCAGGGTGCGGGCGCGGGCCAGGGTTTCCTGGCCGTCCGGGCCGGTAAGCGTGGTTTCGATGCCACCCTTGCAGGGCCGCACGCCGGTGACCCGGGTTTCGAGCCGCAACGGCACATTGGCGGCGCGCACGCTGGTGTCGATGTTGGCCGCCACCTGTTGGCCGGTCACGCCGGGCAAAACGGCGATCCAGTCGTCGGCGAACGGGTTGTCATTGCCCAGCCCGCCCAGGCGGGCGCTGGCCTCGACCAGCAGCGGCGACAGGCCCAGCCGGGCCAGCCACAGGGCGCAGGAGGCGCCGGCCGGGCCGCCGCCTACAATGACCGAATCGTGCATCTGTTGCATTTCACCCCTTATTGACTGCGCCGGCGCCTTGCGGGCGCCCGGACATGGCCGGATTGTAGCCAGCGCGTCCCCCCCACCCGCCGCCGCCTTACAATTCCGGCTATTCCACCCAGGTTTTCATCATGCCCACTCGCCGCATCATTCTTTCCGGCCTTGCGCTCGACGCCCGCATCGGCATCCTCGAGCACGAGCGCCGCGCCACCCAGCCCCTGCACGTCGATGCCGAATTCGACGTCGACATCCAGCGTTCGGTGGACGACCACGATATCCACAGCGTGCTGGACTACCGCCGGCTGCGCGAGGCGATCGTCGAGGAATGCACGCAGGCACACGTGAACCTGATCGAAACCCTGTCCGAACAAGTGGCGGCGCGTCTGCTGGCGGACTTCCAGGAAATCCGCGCGCTGCGCCTGCGCATCAGCAAGCCCATGGCCTTCTCCGACTGTGCGGCGGTGGGCGTGGAAATCCAGATCAATCGCTGACATGAACGATATCGCTTCCCCCGCCGTGCAATTTCGCACGCCCGCCGACGAAAAAGCCCGGCACGAAGGCATCAAGCTGACCAAGCGGCTGGCGCGCGAGACCACGCGCGCCCTGTCCGACTACAACATGATCGAGGAAGGCGACCGCGTGATGGTCTGCCTGTCCGGCGGCAAGGATTCCTATGCCATGCTGGACATCCTGCTGCAGCTCCAGAAGCGCGCGCCGTTCAAGTTCGAACTGATCGCGGTGAACCTGGACCAGAAACAGCCGGGCTTTCCCGACCACATCCTGCCGCAGTACCTGAAAGAGCTGGGCGTTCCCTTCCACATCGAGACGCAGGACACGTATTCGATCGTGACGCGCGTGCTGGAAGAGGGCAAGACGATGTGCTCGCTCTGTTCGCGCCTGCGCCGCGGCATTCTGTACCGCGTCGCCTCGGAACTGGGCGCCACCAAGATCGCGCTGGGCCATCATCGCGACGACATCCTGGCCACGTTCTTCCTGAACCTGTTCTACGGCGGCAAGGCCAAGGGCATGCCGCCCAAGCTGGTGTCCGACGACGGCCGCCACA
>CBHWAL010000223.1:0-7485 GCA_966111495.1 uncultured Achromobacter sp.
GTGCTGGCGATCCAGCCGATGACCGAGAAGAACAAGGTCATCCTGCTGACGCTCGGCTTCACCTCCAAGGCGCTGGCCGCCGACAAGCCCTACACCTTCCGCCCCAACGTCACGACCGCCGAAGTCTCGCAGCCGCAGATCGACTGGCTGGTCAAGGCGCAAGGCCTGCGCAAGGTCGGCGCGCTGTTTCCCAACGACGAGACCGGCCAGCAGATCGCGCTGGACCTGGAAGCCGCCTACAAGAAGGCGGGCGCCGCGCTGGCCACCAAGGAATTCTTCGAGCGCGACCGCGTCGACTTCGTGCCTTTGCTGACCCGCATGATGGCGCGCGGCATCGACGCCATCGAGCTGGACGGAAATTCTCCCACCACGGCGGGCCTCATCGTCAAGCAGGCGCGCGAACTGGGCTTCGAGGGCAAGATCGTGCGCACGGGTGGTCCGGCCACGCAGGAGATCGTCAACGTGGCGGGCAAGCAGGCGACCGAAGGCATGCTGGTCCACACGCCGATCGATCCGGACCTGCCCGCCACGCAGGCCTACGCCAAGCGTTACGCGGCCAAGTACAAGCACGCGATGAACGGCTTCAGCCCGGCTTTTTACGATGGCACCAACATGCTGTTCGAGGCCATGCGGCGCGCGGGGACCGTCGAAGACACCGAACGGGTGCGCGTCGAACTCGAGAAGCTGGATGGCTTTGAAGGCTCGCTGGGCAAGCTGAGCTGGACCGGCCAGGCCATCTACGGCATCAATCACCAGCTCAATGCGCCGTTCTACGTGGCCGAGGTCAAGGACGGCCGCGAGGTCATCCGCGCCCGTTGCACGGTCGAGGGTTGCCGCTAGCGCGGCGGAGGACACGACGTGGATTGGAGCATTCTGCTGGCGCAGGCCACGATCAACGGCTTGATCGTGGGACTGCTGTACCTGCTGATGGCGGTGGGCTTCACGCTGGTGTTCGGCGTGATGCGCATGGTGAATTTCGCGCACGGCGAGTTCTACATGCTGGGCGCGTTCGGTGCGTACTACCTGACCACCCAGGCGGGGCTGACCTTTCTGCCGGCCGTGGCGCTCACTTTTGCGCTGGCGGTCGCCGGAGGCGCGGTGCTGGAATGGGGCGTGCTCAAGCCGTTCCGGCGCGATGAGTTGAACGGAATGATCGCCACCATCGGCCTGGCGATGATCCTGCAGAACCTCGCGCTGATGTTCTTCGGACCAGACCCGCTGTCCATGCCGGCCGTCGCCCAGGGCACGGCGCGCATGGGCAAGCTGGTCGTGCCGCTGTCGCGGGTATATGTGGTGCTGTTCGCGCTGCTGGCGCTGGCGCTGCTGTACGGCTTTCTGAAGCATTCGCGGCCTGGGCGCGCGCTGCGCGCCGTGGTCGAGGACTTCGAGATCGCCGCGATCCAGGGCATCCGCTCGCGCATCTACTACCCGCTCGGCTTCGGCCTAGGTGTTGGGCTGGCGGCCGTGGCTGGCGCGTTGATGGCGCCGCTGTTCTCGGTGTCGCCTTTCGTGGGGGCCACGCCGCTGCTCAAGGCGTTCATCGTGGTGATTCTGGGCGGGCTGGGCAGCATTCCGGGCGCTGCCGTGGCGGGGCTGGCGCTGGGGCTGGCGGAAAGCTATGGCAGCCTGCTGTTCGAAAGCAGCACGGCGGACATGCTCATCTTCGCCATCGTGATCGTCATGCTGGTCGTGCGGCCCAAGGGGCTGCTGGGCCGGGGGGAGGCATAAGCCATGACCGTACTTTCGCTTGAAGCCGGCACGGCGCGGCCCGCGCCCGTGCAATGGCTGTTGTGGCTGGCATTGGCGGCCGCCGCCGTGACGCCGTGGTTTGCGGGGCCATTTGTGCAGCACCTGGCCGTGCTGACCTGCCTGAACGTGCTCATCGTCAACGGCCTGGCGCTGATCGCGCGCTGCGGCCAGCTGTCGCTGGGCCATGCTGCCTTCGTCGCGGTGGGCGCTTACGGCTCGGTGCTGGCGGCGCGTCATCTGGGCTGGGGCTTTCTGCCGGCCACGCTGGCAGGCGTTGCCATTACCGCCGTCGTTGCGCTGGCGCTGGGCGCCATCATCCTGCGCCTGAAGGGCGTGTACTTCGTCCTGGTGACGTTTGCTTTCGGCGAGCTGGTTCGGCTGGCGCTGCTGGACGGCGCGTCCTGGTCGGGCGGCGCCAACGGCATCGCGGGCATCCTGCCGGCCGAACTGGCGGGCTGGGTGTTCGACAGCCGTGGCAGCTTTTACGGCCTGGCGCTCGCCGTGGCGCTGGCGTCCGTGGCGTTGCTGGCCGCGGTGGCCAGGCGTCCGTTCGGCCATGCCATCGACGCGGTGGCCGAAAACCCCGCGCTGGCCGAATCCACGGGCCTGTCCGTGCAGCGCATCCAGCTCTGCGCGTTCGTGGGCGGCTGCGCGCTGGCGGCGGCCGGCGGCGCCTTGCAGGCGCGCTATGTCGGCTATGTCTCGCCGGAATCGTTCAACGCCAGCATCTCGATCAGCTTCATCATCATGCTGGTCATCGGCGGCCGGCGTTCGGTTTGGGGCGGGCTGATCGGCGCCATGGTGCTGACGCCGTTGCCGGAACTGTTTCGCGGGGCGGTCCAGACGCAGCATATCTTTTACGGCGCGGCGCTGATCCTGATCCTGCGCTTTCTGCCCGCTGGCCTGGCCGGCCTGCCGGGGCCCTGGCAGGCGCGTCGCCGCAAGGAGTCACAATGAGCCAGCCTTTATTGCAGGTGAACGGCCTTTCTCGCAGCTTCGGAGGGCTGGCGGCCTTGCGCGGGCTGACGTTCTCCGTCGCCAGCGGCGAGATCGTGGGCCTGATCGGTCCGAACGGCGCGGGCAAGACGACCGCCTTCAACGTCATCAGCGGAGCCATCCCGCCCAGCGCAGGATCGGTGCATTTCGGCGACCAGGACATCTCGGGCGCGCCGCCCAGCCGTGTCGTCGTGCATGGGTTGGCCCGCACGTTCCAGTCCACCTCGACCTATCCCGACGTGACGGTGGCCGGAAACATCCATCGCGGCATGCTGTCGCGGGTCAGGCATTCGTGGCTGCGGCGGCTGGCGGGGCGTACCGAGGACCTGTTGTCGGCCGATGAGGTCGCCCGCGAGGTCGATCGCCTGCTCACGCTTCTGGACTTGCAGGCGTGGCGCGATGCGCCGGCCGGGTCGCTGGCCTACGGCCTGCAGAAGAAGCTGGGCATCGCCATTGCGCTGGCCTGCCGGCCGCGCATGCTGCTTCTGGACGAGCCGGCCGCCGGGCTGAACCATGAAGAATGCAACGAGCTTGGCCGTCTGCTGCGGCGGCTGCGGGACGAGGAGGGGCTGACGATGCTGCTGGTCGAACACCACATGGCGCTGGTCATGGAGCTGTGCCATCGCATCGTCGTGCTGGTCCAGGGCGAGAAGATCGCCGAGGGCACGCCGCAGGCCATCCGCGACAACCCCGCCGTGATCGAAGCCTATCTGGGAGCGCCCGACTATGCCCATGCTTGAAGTCCAGGATTTGAATGTGCGGTACGGGCAGCTCGAGGCGGTGCGCGGCGTCAGCTTCAACGTCGAGCAGGGGGAGATCGTCGCACTGGTCGGGTCGAACGGCGCCGGCAAGAGTTCCACGCTCAAGGCGTTGATCGGGCTGGCGCCCGTGGCCAGCGGCCATGTGCGCTTCGAAGGGCGCGACATTTCCCGGCTGGGGTCTGCCGCGCGCGTGTCGGCGGGTTTGGCGCTGTCGCCGGAAGGACGGCGTCTGTTCGGTCGGATGACCGTGCTGGACAATCTGCTGGCCGGCGCGCATGCGGTGGGCTCGCGCGGCGGGGTGCGGGCGCGGCTGGACGAGATCTATGCGCTGTTTCCGCGGGTACAGGAGCGGCGCGCGCAGCTTGCGGGCTCGCTATCGGGTGGCGAGCAGCAGATGGTGGCCATCGGTCGTGCGATGATGGCGCAACCCCGTCTGCTGATGCTGGACGAGCCGTCGCTGGGAATTGCGCCCAAGATCGTGGCCGAGATCGCGGGCGCCATCCAGCGCATCAATCGCGACACCGGCATCGCCATCGTGCTGGTGGAACAGAACGCGCGGCTGGCGCTGCGCCTGGCGCACCAGGCCTACGCGTTCGAGCATGGCGAGGTGGTGCGCAGCGGCAAGGGCGCCGAACTGCTGGCGGATCCCTTCGTGCAGAAGGCCTACCTTGGAGTCTGAAATGAATGCGCCAGGCGCGCTACCCGAGTACGAGATCTACGCCGTCCGCTACGCAAGCATGGCGCGCCAGCGCCGCGACAACTTCCTGGGCGGCGATCCCCACGACGGCGACATGCCCATGGATTTCTTCGTGTGGCTGGTGCGCGGCGCGGGTCGCATAGTGCTGATCGATACCGGGTTCAACGCCGGCATGGCTCGCCGGCGCCAGCGCGAGCTCATCCACTGCCCGATCGGCGCGCTGGCGGCGCTGGACGTTCAGCCCGCAGATGTGCAGCACGTCGTGCTGACGCACCTGCACTACGACCACGCCGGCAACCTGGACTTGCTGCCCGAGGCGACCTTCCACGTGCAGGACGACGAGATGGACTACGCCACGGGCCGCTGCATGTGCTTTGAGCCGTTGCGTCACGCGTACGCGGTCGAGGATGTGGTGTCACTGGTCCGGCGCGTGTATGAAGACCGCGTGGTGTTCCATGACGGCGACGAGGCGCTGCTGCCGGGCATCGAACTGCTGAAGATCGGCGGCCACACCAAAGGGCTGCAATCGGTGCGTGTGCACACCGCGCGCGGCTGGGTGGTGTTGGCATCGGATGCCAGCCACTACTACGAGAACATGGAGCGGGCGCGGCCGTTTCCCATCGTCTACCACACCGTGCAGATGCTGTCGGGTTACGCCAAACTGCATGCGGCGGCGCAATCGGACCAGCATGTGGTGCCGGGCCACGACCCGGCGGTGCTGCAGCGCTATCCCCGTTTTGAGGATTCCCCCCACGTCGCGATGCTGCATCTGCCGCCGCAGGGGGATTGAGCCGGCGGCGATCAGCCGCGGCGCGTGCTTTCCGCGTACTCCATGTACAGCTGATGCGCGCGGCGCGCGATGGGGCCGTATTCCAGCGAGCGGTCCTCGACGCGGTTCACGTGCACCACCTTGCCGTAGTTGCCCGACGAAAACACTTCGTCAGCTGCTTCGACGTCGGCGCGGGTCAGGCTGCGTTCCTGCACCTGGATGCCGTCGGCCTTCAGCAGCGCCAGCACGCGGCGGCGCGTGATGCCGTTCAGGAAGGTGCCGTTGTCGACGGGCGTGGACACGACGCCGTCCTTGGCCAGCCACAGGTTGCTGGTGGCGAATTCGGCCAGGTTGCCCTCGCCGTCCAGCATGATGGCGTTGTCAAAGCCCTTTTCGGCTGCTTCGCGGATGGCGCGTTGCCCGTTGGGGTACAGGCACGAGGCCTTGGCGTCGGTGGGCGCCATGTTGGACCACGAACGGGCAAAGCTGGAGAAGCAGGCGGAGAAGCCCTGGTCGCCCGGCATCGGCACCTTGAACACATGCAGCACGAACTGCGTCTTGTCGGCGTCGGGCAGCAGGAAGCCGTCGGCGCAGAAGAACATGGGCTTGATGTAAAGCTCCGAGCCCTCGGGGAAGCGCGCCACGGCCTGCAGGCACAAGTCCTGGATTTCTTCCCAGGCCAGTTGCGGCTTCATCAGCATCTTTTCTGCCGAGCGCACGACACGCTGGCAGTGCAGGTCCAGGTCGGGCGTCAGGCCGCGGAAGGCGCGCGCGCCGTCGAAGACCATGCTGGCCATCCAGAAGGCGTGATCGGCCGGGCCGAGCAGTTTAGGGTTTTCAGTGGTCCAGTGACCGTTGTGCCAGAACAAGGCATCCATGATTGTCTTCCTTCGCTTGAATCGGGTTGGCCTGTGCTGGCCGAGCCGCCAGAATACATGAGCTGGCGCGTTATTCCTTGGCCAGCGCCGCCTGCACGCGGTCGGCGGCATCCGCGGGCATCCATTGCCGCCAGACGGGCGCGTACTGCTTGAGGAAATAACGCGCCGCGTCCTCGGGTTCCTTGCCTTCGTTTTCCAGCCAGCCCAGCGTGGCGTCGATGGCATCGTCCGGCACCGTCAGCTTGGTCAGGAACTCGGTGATGCGCGGCGCCTGTTTGGCGAATTCGGCGTTCATGCCGGTGACCACCGGGTTGGGCTTGAACTGCGTGGCCACGGGGTTGGCGCACTTAGGGTCGGTCATGCACGTGTAGGCAGCCTGGTCGAACGCGGGCAGCTCCAGCTTGACCAGATCCAGCGCGCCGACCAGCGACGTGGGCGTCCAGTAGTAGAAGACGATATCGCGCTTGCGCTTGTAGGCCGACACGATGGCGGCCTTTTGCGCGGCGCCGGAGCCGGGCGCGAACAGGGAGTAGTCCTTGTCCAGCTTCAGGGCGCGCAGCAGGTTGTCGTTCAGCGTGCCGCAGGCCCATCCGGCCGGGCAACCGTAAATGCGGCCGCGGCCCGGGTCCTCGGGGTCGGCAAACACTTCCTTGAAGCGGGTCAGGTCGGCGGCCGATTTGAGTTCCGGGTGGCGTTCGACCGTGTAGCGGGGCACATACCAGCCTTCGCCCGCGTCATAGACGTGGCCCACGCCCAGCACCTTGCCGCTGGCCAGCGCCTTCTTCCAGGCCCCTTCAATCTGGCCGGGCCAGACTTCGGGCGTGACGTCGACGTCGCCGCGTTGCAGCGCGGCCAGCATGGGCAGGGTCTCGCCGATTTCGACGGACGTCTTGCAGCCGTAGCCGTGTTCGAGCACATAGCGCTCGATGCCGGCAAGCACCAGGTTGGATTCCCAGTTCAGCCCGCTGAAACGGATGGGCCGGTCGACTTCGCAAACTGGGGCGGCGGGCGCGGCGTGGGCCACGGAGGGGGACAGCAGGGCGGCGGCCAGCGCGAGCGCGCCGAGGCCGGGAACGAGATGCGTGATGCGCATGGTCGGCACCTGTGTAGTGAGGTGCCTGCCATTGTACGAGGCGATGGCGCGCCCCAATGCAACGGGGCCGCTGTGCGCGGCCCCGGAGGTCAATCAACCAAAAGTTCAGATCACGCGCGGGCGGTGCGGCGGCGGTTGAAGAGGGCGCCCAATTCGCCCACGATGCCGCGCCGGAAGGCCAGCACGCAGACCACGAAGATCAGGCCGCTGACGATCGTGACCGATTCGCCCAGGCGCAGGAACCATTCGACGCCGGTCACGTTGGCCATCATCTGGCCAAAGTCGCCCACCTTGTTCTCCAGCAGCACCACGATGAATGCGCCCAGGACGGGGCCGGTCAGCGTGCCCAGACCGCCGATCAGCGTCATCAGGATCACCAGCCCGGACATCTGCCAGGTGGCGTCGGACAGCGTGGCCGACACGAACACGAGTGTCTTGGTGGCGCCCGCCAGACCGGCCAGGGCAGCCGACAGCACGAAGGCCACCAGCTTGAAGCGGTCCACGTCGTAACCCAGCGAGATGGCGCGCGGCTCGTTTTCGCG
>CBHWAL010000224.1:0-7482 GCA_966111495.1 uncultured Achromobacter sp.
GTGCAAGGCCGTCGCAACGTCGACGGTGGCGATTTCCATGACTTCGCCGTCGCGGTTGGCGGGCCGCGCGTCCGGCGCCAGGATGCATGTGCTGGTCAGCACGTCTTCGACCTGATAGCCCTCGGGCAGGCGGCGGTGAATGCGCAGGATCGTGCGCAGCGGCGTGCGGCGCGCAAGGTCGGGTTCGTCCAGGCCGGCTTCTTCGCCGCATTCGCGCACCAGCGCCAGTTCCAGGTCCTCGCCCCTTCCCGCCAATCCGCCAACCAACGTGTCCCACATACCGGGATCTGTCGACTTGCTGAGCGAGCGGCGTGCGACCCACAGCTTGCCGTCGGGCGTCCAGGCGTTCAGATGCACGGCCTTGGTCAAAAGACCGAGCGGCCGCACGGCCGCGCGTTCGATGACGCCCAGCGCCTCGTCGCCATCCAGAACGTCCAGCAATTCATCGCGCCAGCCGCGCAGGCAGTTGGCTTGGCGCAACAGTTCGGCAGCCTGTTCCAGCACGGCATCCAGCGCATTGCCGGGGGCAAGGCCCTCGCCGAGGCGCAGTGCGGTGTCGTCCGCGCGCGTTTGCGGCCCATCGCGCAGCGCGTCGCAGGCCGCGTGCGTGGCCCAGCCGCAGCGGCGCCCCGCTATATATAGAGCGCGCGCGCCTTCCGGGGCGGGCTCCTGCGCGCGGGCGCACAGGGCAGCATACAAGTGGGGCAACTGCTTTTGCATCGTGGCGCCAAGAAGATGAGGTTGCTGGCGATTTTAAGCCACCCGGTTTACGGCCCGTAGTCAAGGGGCGGGCGCACATGGGGGCAGGCCGTATGAATTCAAGAGCACTAAATTACATCTGTTTGCGCGTCCGCTATAATCCGCCAGTTTCTTTGTGATTTCGAGAGGGAACGACAGGGCCGCTCTATCTCCCTGCATCGCCCTGCCATCTAATAATTGCGTGTTGCCCGTATTCCGGTGACTTCCGCCACCAGCAAATGGGCCTTCGCGCCGTATTTCGAGGTAAGCATGAAGAAGTGGAGAGGGATACTGGGGGCTTGTGCGATGCTGATTGGCGGCGTGGCCGGTGCCCAGGTGCAAAACATGCCCGGCGGTCCGAAGGTCAATCAGCTGAACCTGCATGAAGGCGTCACCGCGATTTCGCGCGACATCATGTGGCTGCATTGGTTGCTGCTCACGATCTGTATTGTGATTTTCATCGGCGTCTTTGGAGTGATGTTCTACTCCATCTGGGCGCACCGGAAGTCCCGCGGCCACAAGGCGGCGACCTTCCACGAACATCTGGGCGTCGAAGTCGCCTGGACCGTCATCCCCTTCATCATCGTCATCGCCATGGCGCTGCCGGCCACCAAGACGGTCGTCGCCATGAAAGACACTTCCAGCGCGGACCTGACCGTCAAGGTCACCGGCTATCAATGGAAGTGGGGCTACGAATATCTGGACGGCTCGGCCGCCGGCATCAAGTTCCTCTCCACGCTTTCCACGCCGCGCGCCCAGATCGAGAACCGCGAGCCCAAGGGCGAGTTCTATCTGATGGAAGTGGACAACCACCTGGTCGTCCCCGCCAACAAGAAGATCCGCATCGTCCTCACGGCTGCCGACGTCATCCACTCGTGGATGGTTCCGGACTTCGGCGTGAAGCAGGACGCCATCCCCGGGTTCCTCCGCGACACCTGGTTCAATGCCGAAAAGCCTGGCATCTATCGCGGCCAGTGCGCGGAATTGTGCGGCAAGGACCATGCCTTCATGCCCATCGTCGTGGAAGTCCTGGCGCAGCCCGACTACGATAAGTGGGTTGAAGACCAAAAGAAGAAGATGGCGGCAAACGCCGACGATCCCAATAAAGAGTGGACGGAAGCTGAACTGGTTGCTCGCGGCGAAAAGGTTTTCGCGGCGAATTGCGTGGCCTGTCACCAGGCCAACGGCAAGGGCATTCCCGGTTCCTTCCCGCCGCTCGACGGAGACAAGGTTGTTCTGGGCCCCAAGGGGGAGCAGATCAACACCGTGCTGAAGGGCAAACCCGGCACCGCCATGGCGGCGTTCGGCGGGCAGCTCAACGATGTCGAGATCGCAGCGGTCATCAGCTATACGCGCCATGCCTGGAGCAACGCCGGCAAGGGGCAGGACCCGACGGTTCTTCCGAAGGACGTCACGCCCGCGCGCTGATTGCGCGCGCGCCGTTCCTTCACCGTAGAACCGGTTCCGTTTAGTCAGAGATACCCTGCCGCCCCGTTGGACGGGGCTGGCACTCAGCAGGAAGGAGTCCATCATGAGCAGCGTCACTGTAGACCACGTGTCGCCGGGCCACGGCCACGGTCACGATGACCACCACCACGGCGCCCCCACGGGCTGGCGCCGCTGGCTTTTTGCCACGAACCACAAAGACATCGGGACGATGTATCTCATCTTCTCGTTCGTCATGCTTCTTGAGGGCGGCACGCTGGCCCTCTTGCTGCGCACCGAGCTCTTCGAGCCCGGCCTGCAGTTCTTCCGCCCCGAGCTGTTCAACCAGTTCACCACGATGCACGGCCTGATCATGGTGTTCGGCGCCATCATGCCGGCGTTCGTGGGCTTCGCGAACTGGATGATCCCGCTGCAGATCGGCGCGTCCGACATGGCGTTCGCGCGCATGAACAACTTCAGCTTCTGGCTGATGCCGCCGGCCGCGCTGCTGCTGGCTGGATCGTTCTTCGTGCCGGGCGGCGCCACCGCCGCGGGCTGGACGCTGTACGCGCCGCTGTCGCTGCAGATGGGCCCGGGCATGGACCTGGCCATCTTCGCCATTCACATCATGGGCGCGTCGTCCATCATGGGCGCGATCAACATCATCGTGACCATCCTGAACATGCGCGCGCCCGGCCTGACGCTGATGAAGATGCCGCTGTTCTGCTGGACCTGGCTGATCACCGCGTTCCTGCTGCTGGCCGTGATGCCGGTGCTGGCCGCCGCGATCACCATGGTGCTGACCGACCGCCACTTCGGCACGGGCTTCTTCAATGCCGCCGCCGGCGGTGACCCGGTCCTGTACCAGCACGTGTTCTGGTTCTTCGGGCACCCCGAGGTCTACATCATGATCTTGCCGGCGTTCGGCATCGTGTCGGCCATCGTGCCCGCGTTCGCCCGCAAGAAGCTCTTCGGCTACGCCTCGATGGTGTACGCCACCGCCTCCATCGCCGTGCTGTCGTTCATCGTGTGGGCGCACCACATGTTCACGACGGGCATGCCGGTGACCGGCCAGCTCTACTTCATGTACGCCACCATGCTCATCTCCATCCCGACCGGGGTGAAGGTGTTCAACTGGGTCGCCACGATGTGGCGCGGATCGATGACGTTCGAGACGCCGATGCTGTTCTCCATCGGCTTCATCTTCGTGTTCACGATGGGCGGCTTCACCGGCCTGATCCTGTCGGTGGCGCCCATCGACATCCAGGTCCACGACACCTATTACGTGGTGGCTCACTTCCACTACGTGCTGGTGGCCGGCTCGCTGTTCGCGCTGTTTGCCGGCGCCTATTACTGGGTGCCGAAGTGGACGGGCCGCATGTACAGCGAAAAGCTGGGCAAGCTGCACTTCTGGTCCACGCTGATCTCGTTCAACGTGACCTTCTTCCCGATGCACTTCCTGGGTCTGGCCGGCATGCCGCGCCGCTACGCCGACTACGCCGCGCAGTTCACGACGTTCCATCAGCTCGCCACCATCGGCGCGTTCTGGTTCGGCCTGTCGCAGCTGATTTTCCTGTTTGCGATCGTGCGCTGCTACATGGGCAAGGGCGAACCGGCCCCGGCCAAGCCGTGGGAAGGCGCAGAAGGACTGGAATGGACGGTGCCGTCGCCCGCGCCGTTCCACACCTTCGAAACGCCGCCCGAAGTGAAGTAAATCCCTATCCATGTTTCAGGTAGCACAGCAATGACACCCGAGCAGCGCCGCCGTAACAAGATCGCAGGACTGGTTCTTCTGGTTTTTGTCGTTGCCGTGTTTGCCTGGACGGTGATCCGCGGTTCGGCCTTGCTGACCGGCAAGGCCGTCGGCTAGGGGCCTGGGCCATGAGCGACGACCTTCGCGAAACCTCTCAGCGCAAGCTGAGTTTCCTTCAGACGATGAAGGCGGTGGCGTGGGGGTTCTTCGGCGTGCGCAAGGGCGCGGGCTACCGCGAGGACAGCGCCAAGCTCAATCCGGTCCACGTCATCGTGGCCGGGCTGCTGGCAGCGGCAATCTTTGTGACTGTGCTGGTTTTAATTGTTCGTTGGGCCGTTTCCAGCCTGACTTGAATTACCTAAATCTAAATCTGTACCAGGGAGAAAGCCATGAGTGCAAGCCACTCGGTTCAAGGTAAAGAGGCACCGTACTACTTTGTCCCCGCCGACTCGGGCCATCCCGTGCGCATGGCCGTGGCACTGCTCTTCATGGGCCTGGGGGCCGCGGCCTGGGTCAACGGTGTGGACTGGGGCAAGTGGTCCGTGCTGGTGGGGTTCATCGGCGTCATCATCGTCATGTATTACTGGTTCGGCGACGCCATCCACGAATCCGAGACCGGCCTGAACAGCAAGCGCATCGACGGTTCGTACCGCTGGAGCATGAGCTGGTTCATCTTCTCCGAGGTGATGTTCTTCGCGGCGTTCTTTGGCGCGCTCTGGTACACGCGCACGATCACGACGCCGTGGCTGGGCGACATCGATCACCGCCTGATGCTGTGGCCGGACTTCCAGGCAGCGTGGCCGAACTTCGGCCCGGCTGGCGTGGTGGAACCCTTCCAGACCGTGGGCCCCTTCTGGCTGCCCACGATCAACACGGCCCTGCTGCTGAGCTCCGGCGTCACGCTGACCATCGCCCACCATGCGCTGCGTGAAAACCACCGCGGCAAGACGAAGTTCTGGCTGGCGGCCACCGTCATCCTGGGCTTTGTCTTCGTGGCCTGTCAGGCGTTTGAGTACATCCACGCCTACCAGGACCTGAACCTCAAGTTCAATTCGGGCGCGTACGGGTCGCTGTTCTACATGCTGACCGGCTTTCACGGGTTCCACGTGATCCTGGGCGCCACGATGCTCACGGTCATCCTGATCCGCCTGATCCGCGGCCATTTCACGGCGGACCATCACTTCGGGTTCGAAGGCGCGGCCTGGTACTGGCACTTTGTCGACGTGGTGTGGCTGGGCCTGTACCTGTTCGTGTATTGGTTCTAACTGCGTGGTTCAAGCTGTGGCCGGCGGCGCCGGCTGCGGCGGCGGCACGGGAAAGCGCGAAGGGATGGCCGGGCGGCAAGCCGGCGTCCGTCGCGCTTTCGGGCCATCTGGCGGGACGCGCCAGCGGGCGCGGCGCAGGGTCCGGGGAACCGGGACCCGCGCAGCCTATCTAAAACCGGTGCTTTCGATCCAGCCCATGTGATGGGCGAACAGCACGAACAGAAACAGGGCGACCGACAGCCCGATGCGGACCGTCAGCGCGTTGACCGTGCGGTTGGTGGTACCTTTGTCCCGCATCAGGTAGACCAGGGCGGATGCCAGACTGGCCAGTATCCCGATGAAGGCCAGAACGACGAAAACGCGCATTGTGGTCTCCCGACAAATCAGATTTAGCAACGACAGATGTCCCGACCGCATTCCACTCGCTACACGGTAGCCGCCTTATTGCTGCTTGGCCTCGCCGTGATGGTCCTGGTGTCGCTGGGGCAATGGCAATTGCGCCGCAGCGATGAGCGACGCGCCATTCTGGCCGCGATCGAAGCGGGCCGCAAGCAAGCGCCGCTGATGCTGACGCCGTCAACGCCGCCCGCCGACATGACGGCGTGGCGCGTGGCACAGGCAAGCGGCACGTGGCTGCCGCAATTCAGTGTACTGCTGGATAATCGCAACCATGACGGCCGGCCGGGTTACTGGCTGGCCACGCCGCTGCTGCTGGATGCGGCCGCCAATCGCGCGGTGCTGGTGCTGCGGGGCTGGCTGCCGCGCGTGATCCAGGGCCAGGGCGAACCGCAGCTTCCGGCCACGCCCGAGGGCGTGCAGACCGTGCAAGGCGAGTTGTCGGTGCGCGTGCCCCGCATGTTCGAACTGTGGTCGCTGAGCGGCACGGAAACCTCCACCCTGCCTGCGGCGCTGCCGGTGGCGGGCGCCGCGGTGCCGCAGGTGCAGAACCTGCCGCTGGATGCCTATGCCCGCGCGACCGGACTGAATCTTTTGCCCACGGTGCTGAGCCAGGGCGGCCAGGCCGACGACGGCCTGGTGCGCGACTGGCCCCAGCCCTCTGTCGATTTCCAGCAGAACACGTCGTACGCGGTACAGTGGTTCGCTTTTGGCGCGATTGCCGCCATTGCATGGCTGGTGGTGCTGGGGGGCGCCATCCGCCGCACACGCCAGCGCGTGGACCAGCAGGCCCAGGCGCGCATGCGTGCGCGCAGATGACCAACGCTATTCCAGGATAAAAAGTGGCTCGCGACATTCCAACCAACAAGCCCGCCGTCAAGCGTTCGCTGACGCCCATGGTGCTGGTGTTCCTGTGCTCGCTGGCGCCCATCGTCGCGGCGTTCGTGGTTTACATGAACCCGCAGTGGTGGCCCGGCGAGTCCAGCAATTACGGTACGCTGCTGTCGCCGCAACGGCCCATGCCCGCAGCGTCCGAACTGCGCCTGACCACGCTGGACGGCAAGCCGTTCGATCTGGAAAGCCTGAAGGGCAAATGGCTGCTGGTGGCCGCGGACGGAGCTGCCTGCCCCGAAAGCTGCGCGCGCAAGCTGTTCATCACGCGCAACAGCCACGCCAGCCAGGGCAAGAACGTGGATCGCCTGGCGCGCGTCTGGTTCATCACGGACGACGCGGCGGTGCCGGACAAGGTGCTGGAGGCCTATAAGGGCACAGTGATGGTGCGGGTCGATCCGGATCAGCTGGCGCGGTTCCTTTTGGCGCGCGACACGGCCGCCGGCCAGCCCGGGCTGCAGGATCCGATCTGGGTGATCGATCCGCTGGGCAACCTGATGATGCAGTATCCCGCCGAGGCGGATGGCGTGCGGGTGCGCAAGGACATCAGCAAGCTCGTCTATAACTCGCGCATTGGTTGAATGTAGGTTTTTGATTTGAATATGGAACGCATCAAAGCGCGTTATCGCAAGCTCGTCTTTTTTACCTGGTTCCTGACGCTGGACCTCATCATGTTCGGCGCCTTTGTGCGCCTGACGGATTCCGGCCTGGGCTGTCCGGACTGGCCCGGCTGCTACGGCAGCGTGACGCCGATCGGCGCAATGGGCGACATCCACGAGGCCTCGCAGGCCATGCCCTTTGGGCCGGTGACGCTGTCCAAGGCGTGGATCGAGATGATCCATCGCTATGTCGGCGCCATCCTGGGCATGCTCATCATCGGCATCGTCTACATGGCGTGGCGCTATCGCCGCGAGCTGGGCCGTTCGCCCGCGCTGGCCATCACGACGCTGGTTGCCGTGTGCGTGCAGGGCGCGTTCGGCGCCTGGACCGTGACCCACAAGCTCATGCCCGCCG
>CBHWAL010000225.1:0-7473 GCA_966111495.1 uncultured Achromobacter sp.
GCAGCCTGGCTGCCTTGCGCATCGCGCCGCCGTTCGACCGCAGCGCATGGATCGACCTGATCCAGCAACTGCTGGACCGCTCCAACCTGGATACCTGCATCGTCTACCTGCAGGTGACGCGCGGCGTCGCCAAGCGCGACCATCCGTTCCCCATGCCGGCCGTCACGCCGACGGTGTTCGGCATGATCGCGGCCTGGTCGCCGCCACCGGCCGCGCAGCGCGAGCAGGGCCTGTCCGCCATCAGCATCCCCGACGAGCGCTGGCTGCACTGCGAGATCAAGTCCGTTTCCTTGCTGGGCAACGTGCTCGCCAAGCAGCAGGCCGTTGACGCCCATGTCGACGAGGTCCTGCAGTTCCGCGACGGCTACCTGACCGAAGGCGCGTCCACCAACATCTGGGTGGTCTCCGGCGGCAAGCTGCTGGCCCCGCCCAAGAACAACCTGATCCTCGAAGGCATCCGTTACGGCCTGATGGGCGAGCTGGCTGCCGAGGCGGGCATCCCGTTCGAGTCGCGCCGCATCTCGCAAGAAGAGGTGGAGCAGGCCGACGAGCTGATGCTGTCGTCCGCCACCAAGGAAGTGCTGGCCATCGTCTCGCTGGACGGCAAGCCCGTGGGCGCGGGCAAGCCCGGCCCCGTTTTTGAGCAATTGCGTGCGGGTTATGATGCCCGCATCGCCGCGCTGTAGTCCTGGCGCGGGGCGGCCCACTCGCTTTGACCCAGCGGCGGCCGCCCGCCCCGGCGCCCGCCGGCACTTGCCGGCGCGCCGCTTGCCCCCATATAAGAACATTCAGGGGCAACTCTTTTTAGGCACATCATGCACATTCCGCCCGAAGATTCTTTGATCGAATATCCCAGCGACTTTCCCATCAAGGTCATGGGCAAGCAGCACCCCGACTTTGCGCAGACGCTGACCGAGGTCGTGTTGCAGTTCGATCCCGGGTTCGACGCCGCGACGGTGGAAATGCGCCCCAGCAAGGGCGGCAACTATCTCGGCCTGACCTTCACGGTGCGCGCGACCTCGCGCGAGCAGCTGGACGCGCTGTACCAGGCGCTGCATGGCCACCCCATGGTGTCCATCGTTCTGTAAGGCAAGACCGCTGTGATCAAGTGGCTCGCGCGGCCGGCGGACTACCTGCCGGTCTGGCAGGACATGCAGGCGTACACCAGCCAGCGCGATGCCGGCTCGCCCGATGAAATCTGGTTGTGCGAACACCTGCCGGTCTACACGCTGGGCCAGGCGGGCCTGCCGGAACACGTGCTCAACCCCGGCAACATTCCCATCGTCCATTGCGATCGCGGCGGCCAAGTGACTTATCACGGCCCCGGCCAGGTCATGGCGTACGCGCTGTTCGACCTGCGCCGCGCCGACATGTACGTGAAGGAATACGTGGCGCTGCTGGAATCCGCCGTCATCGACACGCTCGATCAGTTGGGCGTGGGCGGGGCCTGCCGCAAGCCCGGCGCGCCGGGCGTCTACGTGCCGCATCCCGAAGGCGGCGAGCTGGCCAAGATCGCCGCGCTGGGCATCAAGATCCGCAACGGCCGCGCGTATCACGGCGTGTCGCTGAACGTCGAGATGGATCTGGCGCCGTTCCTGGGCATCAATCCCTGTGGCTACGAAGGCTTGCGCACCGTCGACATGGCGGCCTGTGGCGTGCGCCGCACGCCCACCGAAACGGGCGATGCGCTGGCGCAGAATCTTGCGCACGCATGGCATCGCCGAAGGAACGCGAATTGAAGACCTACAGCGCGGCCGACGTCGCCGCCACCACGCCCGAGCAGCTTGCCCGCCTGCGCGAATCCGGACCGCCCGAGGACTACGCCGCGTGGATCCGCGCCGCCGCCGAATTGGGGCTGACCGAGGCGCAGACCATCTACGGACAGATGCTGCTGGACGGCGTGGGCGTCGAGCGCCAGCCCGCCGAGGGACTGGCGTGGTTCAAGCGCGCGGCGCACGCCGATCACCCCATGGCCATCAATATGGTGGGACGCTGCTATGAAAACGGCTGGGGCGTGCCGGCCGACGATACGGTCGCGGCGTACTGGTTTCGACGCGCCGCCGACACGGGTCTGGATTGGGGCCTGTACAACTACGCCCACCTGCTGCGCACGGGCCGCGGCGGCGTGACGCAGAACCAGGCCGCGGCGCTGGCGATGTACCAGCAGGCCGCGCAGGCCGGCCACGTGAAGTCGATTGGCGTGGTGGGCCGCTACCACGAGGCCGGCGACGTCATCCCGCAAGACCTGGAACGCGCGTTCGATTGCTATCGGCGCTGTGCCGAAGGCGGCGACTTCCGGGGCATGTTCCATCTGGGCCGGATGCTGTTGCTGCAAGGCAAAAAGCAAGACGCCGTGCAGTGGCTGGTGCGCGTGCCCGAAACCGCCACGCCGGCGTTCCTGAAAGAAGCCAACGGCATGCTGGAAGGCTGCGGCTTTCCGGCGCTGTACGAAACCGCTAACTGACGCGGTTCAGGTGCTGAGGCGCGGCTCCAGCACCACGTCCATCATGTCGTGCTGGCCGGCGCCCCGCTCGCCCTCCAGCCGATCCAGCAGCAGCTGACCCGCGCGCCGCCCCAATTCGGCGGCATCCATGCCCACCGTGGTCAGACCCTGCACCCACTGCACGGCGCTGCCGTCGTCCGAGAAACCCAGCACTGCCAGATCCTGCGGCACCTGCAGGTCGCGGTTGTGCGCTTCCGACACGGCGGCGGCCGCCAGCAGATCGTTCGTGCAGAACACCGCATCGAAGATCGTATTGGTGGCCAGCAAGCGCAGAAAGGCCATGCGGCCGTCGTTCAGATGCTGGACCTCGGGCTGCACGATGTCGGCGACCAGCTCCAGTCCCAGCGCCGCCGCGCTGCCGATGAAGCCCTCGCGGCGGCCGCGCTCCCAGGGCGTGTCGGCGCTGATGCAGGCGACTCGCGGATGGCGCTTTTCGGCCAGGTGACGGGCCGCCATGCGGCCGGCCTCGGCATTGTCGATGGCGACCGCGCTGTCCAGCGTCTGAGGCGACTCGCTCCAGGTTTCGACCACCGGGATTTCCAACGCGGCCAGCGCGGCGCGCAGCGCCGCGTCTTCGAGCGGGCCGATGGCCAGGGCCGCCGCCGGGCGCAAGGCCTCCAGCAGCGGCAGCGTGGCGGCGGCCTGCCAGGGCGCTGCCGCGAGGTAATAGCCGGCGGGGCCGAGCCGTTCGTTGCACGCCTGCAGGGCGCGGGCGGCGGGGCCGGCATCGAGACGGGCGGCAATCAGGGCGATGGGGGCGGGCGAGGTCAGCGAAGGCATGGCAAATGGCGGGAAATACGTCAGGCCAGACGATAACCCACGGCCGCCGGTCGCCGGGGGCGCCGGACCTCGGGGCGGCGGATCGCGCCGCGAAGGGTAAAATGCCGTTTTTCTCCCAGACCCGGCGCCTTCCCGCGCCGGTCACGAAGGTGTCCCATGTCCACGCTCGCCGAGTCTCCTGTGCCCTCGAACGAATCCGCCGCCGCGCCCGCGGAAGCGGTCTACGATCCGACGCAAAAGCAGAAATCGCAGGCCAAGACGGCGCGCATTCCCATCAAGATCATTCCGGCCGAGCGCCTGAAGAAGCCCGAATGGATCCGCGTGAAGGCCGCCGCACCCGGTTCGCGCTTCTACGACATCAAGCGCATCCTGCGCGAGCACAACCTGCACACGGTCTGTGAAGAGGCCTCGTGCCCGAACATCGGCGAGTGCTTCGGCAAGGGCACCGCGACCTTCATGATCATGGGCGACAAGTGCACGCGCCGCTGCCCGTTCTGTGACGTGGGCCACGGCCGGCCCGACCCGCTGGACACAAAAGAGCCCGAGAACCTGGCGCGCACCATCGCCGCCATGAAGCTGTCGTACGTGGTGATTACCTCGGTCGACCGCGACGACCTGCGCGACGGCGGCGCCGGCCACTTCGTCGACTGCATCACCCATATCCGCGAACTGTCGCCCACCACCCGCATCGAGGTGCTGGTGCCCGACTTCCGCGGCCGCCTGGACCGCGCGCTGACCATCCTGAACGCCGGCCCCCCGGACGTCATGAACCACAACCTGGAAACCGTGCCGCGCCTGTACAAGCAGGCACGTCCGGGCTCGGACTACCTGCACTCGCTGAAGCTGCTGGCCGAGTTCAAGAAGCTGCATCCGGAAGTGCCCACCAAGTCCGGCCTGATGCTGGGCCTGGGCGAGACCGACGAGGAAATCCTGCAGGTGATGCGCGACATGCGCGATCACAACGTCGACATGCTCACGATCGGCCAGTACCTGCAGCCTTCGGAACACCACCTGCCGGTGCTGCGCTATGTGCACCCCGATACCTTCGCGATGTTCGAGCGCGAAGCGTACGCGATGGGGTTCTCGCACGCGGCGGTCGGCGCGATGGTGCGGTCTTCGTACCATGCGGACGAACAGGCGCATGCGGCCGGCGTGAATTGATCGCCTGAGCGGCCTGGGCGTGGCGCGTTGCGTTGCGCCTTGCCCGCTACGCCTGCGAAAAAAAGTCTTCGACGCCGCAGGCAACCAGCTCATCCAGGCTCTGGTCCACATACGTGGTCCAGGCCGCCGGTGCAAAGCCGGCCGCCGCTGTCAGCGCCCGCGTGCCCAGCCGTGAATTGCGCGGCCGCGGGGCAGGCGCCGCGTAATCGGCCGACGACACGGCCGCAATCTCCCCCGGTCCAAGTTTCAGGCTGATCCCTCGCGCGATGGCGCCTGCCACCAGGTATTGCGCATAGCCATGCCAAGTCGCCGAGCCGGCCGCCGCGACGTGATACAAGCCCGCGGGCAACGTCCGCTGGCGATGGCGCGCGAGGCACAGCGCGGTGGTCTGCGCGATCAGCGACGCCGGCGTTGGCGTGCCATGCTGGTCCGCCACGACATTCAATGATTCACGGGTCCGGGCCAGATTCAAGATCGTCCGGAAGAAATTGCGTCCGTGCAGCGAATGGATCCAGCTGCAGCGAAGCACGAAAGCCTCGCACCCGCTTGCCGCAATGGCGCGCTCGCCGGCCAGTTTCGTGGCGCCGTACACGTTGATGGGGTGGGGCGCGTCCGCTTCGGTATAGGGCCGCGCGAGGGCGCCGTCAAAGACGTAATCGGTGGAGTAGTGAACAAGCAGCGCGCCGCTGGCCGCGGCATGCTGCGCCAGCGCCGCGACCGCCAGCGCGTTCACTGCTGCAGCCGCGTCGGGTTCGCGCTCGGCCTGGTCGACCGCCGTCCACGCGGCCGCGTTGACGATGATGTCGGGGCGATGCGCGTCCAGCGTCGCGGCGATGGCCGCGGGGTCACGCAGATCGAGCGCGTCGCGGCCCAGCGCCGTGACATCGCCCACTGCCGGCAAGACTGCCTGCAGCGCACGGCCTACCTGGCCGTCCTTGCCGAGCAACAGGATGTTTGGCATGGGCGCTGGCTCCGGAAGACGCGCGCGGGCTAGCGGCGCGCTTGCGCGCCTGCCCAGAACGTGTCCGGCTGTCCCAGTTGCCGGTTGATGTAGCGCGCCAGCACGAACATCAGGTCCGACAGCCGATTCAGATACTGCCGGACCGGCGCGTTGACGCTTTCGATGCCGGCCAGCGCCACCACCGCGCGCTCGGCCCGCCGGGCCACGGTGCGCGCCATGTGCGCCACCGCCGCCGGCCGCGAGCCGCCGGGCAGGATGAATTCGCGCAGCGGCGGCAACGCCGCGTTGTAGTGCGCCAGGCGCGCATCCAGGTGGGCGACCTGCGCTTGCGTGACCGCGACATGGCCGGGGATGCAAAGCTCCGCACCCATGTCGAACAGGTCGTGCTGGATGGCGAGCAGGTCGGCCGAAACGTCTTCGGGCAAGGCTTCGGTCAGCAGCAGGCCGATGACGCTGTTCAATTCGTCCACGTCGCCCAGGGCGGCGATGCGCGGGGCGTCCTTGGGAAGGCGGGACCCGTCCCCCAGTCCAGTGGTGCCATCGTCGCCGGTACGGGTGGCAATGACGGATAAGCGGTTGGCCATGGTTTCTTTGATTCGGTGAGAAGAGTTGGAGGCTTGCTTCCGAGGGTAAGCGCAGCCCGCAAGCAGGGCCGCTTCGCAAACAACCGTCAGGATTGTTGCGCACTGGCAGCGGAACTGTTGCATTCGCGCAGTATCCTAGCACTGTAAAAAGCGGCACGAGCGCCCTCGGCGCCCGCCCGCTTGGACCGCATAGGGAGGTTACATATGGGTTTTAACCGCAAGTACGCAACGCCCATGGCCGTTGCCACCGCAATGGCTGTCGTGTCGCTGGCGTCGCCGTTGGCCTTCGCGCAGCAGGCCGACGCCACCGGTGAAGTGCGGCGCGTGGACGCCGCGGCGGGCAAGGTCACGATCAAGCACGATGCCATCAAGGCGCTGGACCTGCCGGCGATGTCGCTGGTGTACCAGGCCGATCCGGCGTTGCTGGCCAACATCAAGGCGGGCGACAAGGTGCGCTTTACCGCCACGCGCAAGGATGGCAAGTATGTGGTGACGGCGATCGCGAACTGACGCCGCGCCAATCAAAAACCCCGCCGCAATTGCTTGCGGCGGGGTTTTTTGCGTCTGCGGCGGGTCGCTTGAACCCGGGTCGTCAGAGCACGTAGCGGGCCAGATCCTGGCTGCTGGCGGCTTCGGCCAGTTGCGCGTTCACGTAGGCGGCGTCGATCGTGACGTGCTTGTCCTGGCTGGACGTGGCGTCAAACGAAAGCTCGTCGAGCAGCTTTTCCATCACCGTGTACAGACGGCGGGCGCCGATGTTCTCGGTGGTTTCATTGACGTCGAAGGCCAGCTCGGCCAGTCGGCGCACGCCTTCATCGGTGAACTCGAGCGCGACGTCCTCGGTGGCCATCAGCGCCGTGTACTGCTTGGTCAGCGACGCATCCGTGTCGGACAGGATGCGCACGAAGTCCTCGGCGGTGAGGGATTCGAGTTCGACGCGGATCGGGAAGCGGCCCTGCAGCTCGGGGATCAGGTCGGACGGGCGCGCCAGGTGGAAGGCGCCCGACGCGATGAACAGGATGTGGTCGGTGCGGACCATGCCGTAGCGCGTGTTGATGGTGGTGCCTTCAACGAGCGGCAGCAGGTCTCGCTGCACGCCCTGGCGCGAGACATCGGCGCCGCCGGATTCCTGGCGGGCGGCGATCTTGTCGATTTCGTCCAGGAAGACGATGCCGTTCTGCTCGACGTTGGTGATGGCAACGCTGCGCAGGTCTTCTTCGTTGACGCGCTTGGCGGCTTCTTCGTCGACGACTAGCTTGAAGGCTTCGCGCACCTTCATCTTCTTGGGCTTTTTCTTGTCGCGCGCCATGCCCGCGAACATGCCGCGCAGCTGCTCGGCCATTTCTTCCATGCCGGGGGGCGTCATGACGTCCATTTGCGGCACGCTCTGGGCGACTTCGATCTCGATTTCCAGATCGTCGATCTTGCCTTCGCGAAGGCGCTTGCGGAAGGTCTGGCGGGCACGGTTGTCCTCGCCGCGCTGC
>CBHWAL010000226.1:0-7455 GCA_966111495.1 uncultured Achromobacter sp.
GACTTGCGCGACACCGAGGTCCAGCAGCCGAACACCACCGCCACCTTGTCTTGCGACAGCAGTTGGCGCGACTTCTCGGCAAACAGCGGCCAGTTCGACGCGGGGTCCACCACCACGGCTTCCAGCTTCTTGCCCATCACGCCGCCGTTGGCGTTGATTTCGTCGATGGTCATCAGCGCAACGTCTTTCAGCGACGTCTCCGAGATGGCCATGGTGCCCGACAAGGAATGCAGGATGCCGACCTTGATGGTGTCTTCGGCGGCGAATACCTGCGGCATCCAGCCGGACATGGCCAACAGGCTCACGGCGGTCAGTTGCTTAAGGGCTAGTCTGCGTTTCATGGTGACTCCTGGATGGAAGGTGCCGGCCTGGCCGGCGAGAGAACGTTCTGAAAATGCAGTCGCACAGGGACTCAAAAGCAAAACGCGTGCCAAGTTTTGGCAGGCGCGCGGCTGCTGTATGAAGCGGGTGGGTTTACGCGAAGGCGCGTGGCGATGGCTGCACCACGCGGGGGTGTTCAGAACGGTGCCGTCTGCACAGAATCGGTGCGCGATGCGCGCGATGACGGTGCAGCGTGCACGTCTCGGCCGTCGCCAGCGAGCGCGGCGGGCGCGCGGTGCTGCCGCGCGTCAGAGGGAAAGCGACGTGCGCGGCCAACATGGCACGCACTTTGCTTGGGAATCCGTACTTGTATACAAGAAAGGATTCCAGCATGAATGCCGCAGCAACGCAGAAGCACCCCACCGGTTGGACGATCGCGCAATGGCAGGCCGCCTACCGTGACGGTGCGCAGCCTGAAGGCTTGTTGGCCGGCTACGCGGCCGCCACGGACGACGCGGCGGACAACGCCTGGATACGGCGCGTGGACCGCGTGCAGCTCGACGAACAGCTCGATGGTCTGCGTCTGCTGCTGGCCGCGGCGGGCGGCGACGTCTCGCGTCTGCCGTTGTATGGCGTGCCTTTCGCCATCAAGGACAACATCGATGCGGCGGGCTGGCCCACGACTGCGGCGTGCCCCGAGTTCGCGTACACGGCGCAGGGAGATGCGACCGTCGTGCGCCGTCTGCGCGCGGCGGGCGCCATCCTGATCGGCAAAACCAATCTGGACCAGTTCGCGACCGGCCTGGTGGGCACGCGCTCGCCGCATGGCGCCGTGGCCAACACGTTCGATCCCGCCTACGTCAGCGGTGGCTCCAGCTCCGGCTCGGCCTCGGTGGTTGCGCGCGGCATCGCGGCGTTTTCGCTGGGCACCGATACTGCTGGCTCCGGCCGGGTGCCGGCCGGCTTCAACAATATCGTCGGGCTCAAGCCGACCAAGGGTTGGATCAGCACCGCAGGCGTGGTGCCGGCGTGCCGCACGCTCGATTGTGTGTCGATCTTTGCGCTGACCGTGGACGACGCCGACAAGGTAGCGCAAGTTGCCGCCGGGTACGACGACGCCGATCCCTACTCGCGTCCCATACCGGCGGGCGCGTCGCTGCCGTGGCCCAAGGCGCCGCGCCTGGCCGTGCCCGCATCGCTGGAATTCTTTGGAGACACGCAGGCCGCCGTCGTGTTCGACGATGCGGTGCGCGCGCTGCGCGCGGACGGCGTCCAGGTCGAGACCATCGACTTCGCCCCGTTCAGCGAACTGGCCGCGCTGCTGTATCAAGGACCGTGGGTGGCCGAACGCTTTGCCGCGGTGGAAGCGTTGTGGAACGAGAACCCCGGCGCCATCAATCCGGTGGTGCGCGGTATCGTCGAGCAGGCCGCGAACTACAGCGCGCTGGACGCGTTCAAGGCCGAGTACCGGCGCGCCGAGCTGACCCGCCAGATCCATCGTGCGCTGGAAGGCTTCGACGCCCTGGTCGTGCCGACCTCGCCGTCCATCTACACCATCGCCCAGCTTGAAGCGGACCCGGTAACGCTCAATTCCCGCCTCGGTGTCTACACCAACTTTGCCAATCTGGCCGATCTGTCGGCGCTGGCGGTGCCGGCCGGCATGCGCGCCGATGGACTGCCATCGGGCATCACGCTGATCGGCCTGGCGTGGCAGGACCGCGCGCTGGCGCAGTTCGGCAAGCAGTGGCAGGCGCGGCGCGGGCTGCCGTTGGGCGCAACCGGCATGCCGCTGCCCGCGCTGGCGACGGATGGCGCGCCGTCCGCCGATACCGTGCGCGTCGCCGTCGTGGGCGCGCATCTGACCGGCATGCCGCTCAACCATCAACTGACGTCGCGCAACGCGGTGTTTGTGGAGAAGACGGCGACGGCGGGCGACTACCGGCTCTTCGCGCTGGCCAACACCACGCCGCCCAAGCCCGGGCTGGTGAAGATGGATAGCGGCGCGGCCATCGAGGTCGAGCTGTGGGATGTGCCGGTGACGGCATTCGGCGCGTTCGTGGCCGAGATTCCCGCACCGCTGGGCATCGGCACGCTGGAGCTGGCCGACGGCCGGTTGGTCAAGGGCTTTATCTGCGAGCCGCGCGGCCTGGACGGCGCGCGCGACATCACCGCGTTCGGCGGCTGGCGCGCCTACCTGGCCAGTCTGAACGCCGCTGCCCGCTGACTGCTTGATAACCACCCGATAGAAAACCAAAAAACCACGCCCTCACATCAGGGAGTCGCACCGTGTTCGATACCGTTCTGATTGCAAACCGCGGCGAAATCGCCGTCCGCGCCATCCGCACCCTCAAGCGGCTGGGCATCCGCAGCGTGGCCGTCTATTCCGATCCGGACCGCAATGCCGCACATGTGCGTGAGGCCGATGTGGCCGTGGCGCTGGGCGGCGAGAAGGCGGCAGACAGCTACCTGCGCATGGACCTGCTGCTGGCCGCCGCGCGCGAACAGGGTGCGCAGGCGATCTACCCCGGCTACGGCTTTCTGTCGGAAAGCGCCGAGTTCGCCGACGCCTGCGAGGCCGCGGGTATCGCCTTTGTCGGCCCTACGCCGCTGCAGATCCGCGAGTTCGGCCTGAAGCACCGCTCGCGCGAACTCGCTGCAGAAGCCGGCGTGCCGATGACGCCGGGTACCGGGCTCTTGTCCAGCCTGGGCGACGCGCTGTCGCAGGCCGAGCGCATCGGCTATCCGGTGATGCTCAAGAGCACGGCGGGCGGCGGCGGGATCGGTCTGTCGCGCTGCGAGAACGAGGCGGAGCTGACCGTGGCATTCGACAGCGTGCAGCGCATGGGCGAACACTTCTTTCGCGATGGGGGGGCGTTCATCGAACGCTATGTGGATAACGCGCGGCACGTCGAGGTGCAGATCTTCGGCGACGGCGCGGGCCGTGTGTTGGCGCTGGGCGAACGCGACTGCTCGGTGCAGCGCCGCAACCAGAAGGTCATCGAGGAGACCCCCGCGCCGCAACTGCCGGCCGCCACGCGCGCCGCGCTGCTGGACGCGGCCGTCAAGCTGGGCGAATCGGTGAACTACCGCTCCGCCGGCACCGTGGAGTTCATCTACGATCCGGCGCGCGACAGCTTTTACTTCCTGGAGGTCAACACCCGCCTGCAGGTCGAGCATCCCGTGACCGAGGCCGTCACCGGCCTGGATCTGGTGGAATGCATGCTGCGTGTGGCAGCAGGTGAGCCGCTGGATTTCGCGGCGATGTCGCGCGCGCCGCGGGGCGCATCCATCGAAGTTCGCCTGTATGCCGAGGATCCGCTGCGCCAATTCCAGCCGTCGCCAGGCGTGTTGACCGAGGTGTCGTTCCCGGATGGCGTGCGCGTCGACGGCTGGGTCGAGACCGGCACCGACGTTCCCGCGTTTTACGATCCGATGCTGGCCAAGCTGATCGTGCATGCGGACACGCGCGAGGCCGCGCTGGACAAGCTGGCCGACGCGCTGGCGCGCACGCGGCTGCACGGCATTGCGACCAACCTGGATTACCTGCGCCAGATCGTGGCCGACGCGCGGTTTCGCGCGGGGCAGCTTTCCACGCGCTTTTTGGAAAGCTTTGCGTACCGGCCCGCGGCGATCGAGGTCGTGGAGGCCGGCACCTACACCAGCGTGCAGGATTATCCCGGCCGCGCGGGCTACTGGGACATCGGCGTGCCGCCGTCCGGTCCCATGGACGACTACGCGTTTCGCGTCGCCAATCGCATTGTCGGAAACGCGGCGGATGCGGCCGGGATCGAGACCACGCTGGTCGGACCCACGCTGCGCTTTCACGGTGACGCCGTGGTTGCCCTGACCGGCGCCTCGTGCGCCGCCACGCTGGACGGTGAACCCGTGCCGATGTGGCAGCCGATCTTCGTGACGTCGGGGCAGGTGCTGGCCACCGGCCGCGCGCTGTCAGGCTGCCGCAGTTACCTGGCGGTGCGCAATGGCCTGGACGTGCCGCTGTATCTGGGTAGCCGGTCCACGTTTGCGCTGGGCCAGTTCGGCGGACATGCCGGCCGCACGCTGCGCGTGGGCGACATGCTGCCCGTGATCCGCCCCGAGCTCGTGGGCGCCACCGCCGCGGCGCCCGAGAACCTGCCGCAGGCCGCGCCCGCAGCGCTGATCCCGGAGTACGGCAGCATCTGGGAAATCGGTGTGCTGTACGGCCCGCACGGCGCGCCGGACTTCTTTCAGCCCGAAGCCATTGACACGTTCTTCGCGGCCGACTGGGAGGTGCACTACAACTCCAACCGCCTGGGCGTGCGCCTGATCGGTCCCAAGCCCACCTGGGCGCGCGAGAACGGCGGCGAGGCGGGGCTGCACCCGTCCAACATCCACGATTGCGAGTACGCGATCGGCAGCATCAACTTCACGGGCGACAGCCCCGTCATCCTGACGCGTGACGGCCCCAGCCTGGGCGGCTTCGTGTGCCCGGTGACGATTGCCCGCGCCGAACTGTGGAAGGTTGGGCAGGTCAAGCCCGGCGATCGCATCCGCTTCGTACGCATCGACTACCCGCAGGCCGTGGCGCTGGAAGCCGCGCAGGACCTCCGCATTGCCGACCTGGCGCCGGCGGTTCCCGCTGCGACCGAGCCGGCGCCGGTGCCCGAGACCGTCTCCGAGACGATCGTGGCAGCGCTGCCCGCCGATGGTGCGCGCCCGTCGGTGTCATACCGGCAGGCGGGTGACGGCTACCTGCTGCTGGAATACGGCGACAACGTGCTGGACCTGGCGCTGCGCATGCGCATCCACCTGTTGATGGAAGCGTTGAACGCCAACCCCGTGGCCGGCGTGCTGGAGCTGTCGCCGGGCGTGCGCTCGCTGCAGATCCGCTACGACAGCCGCGTGATCCTGCAGGGCGCGCTCATCGCCAAGCTGCTGAAGATCGAGGAAGGGCTGGCCGACGTCGCGACGCTGAAGGTGCCCACGCGCGTTGTGTACCTGCCCATGGCGTTCGAGGACAGCGCCACGCTGGGCGCGGTGCAGCGCTATCAGGAAACCGTGCGCGCCAGCGCGCCGTGGCTGCCGAACAACGTGGACTTCATCCAGCGCATCAACGGTCTGAATTCGCGCGACGAGGTGCGCCGCATTGTCTTTGACGCCAGCTATCTCATCATGGGCCTGGGCGACGTCTACCTGGGCGCGCCGTGCGCGGTGCCGATCGATCCGCGCCACCGCCTGCTGACGTCCAAGTACAACCCGGCACGCACCTTCACCGCCGAAGGCACGGTGGGCATCGGCGGCGTCTACATGTGCATCTACGGCATGGACTCGCCGGGCGGCTATCAACTGGTGGGGCGCACGCTGCCCATCTGGAACAAATTCCTGAAGAACCCCGTGTTCCAGGACGGCAAGCCGTGGCTGCTGCGTTTCTTCGATCAGGTGCGGTTCTATCCCGTCACCGAAGCGGAGCTGGATGTACTGCGCGAAGACTTCCGCGAAGGCCGCGCCACGGTCCGCATCGAAGAAGAGATGTTCGACTTCGCGGCGCACCAGTGCTTCGTGGCCGAGCAGGCGGACAGTATCGCGGCGTTCCAGGCGCGCCAGAAGACGGCCTTCGATGCCGAGGTGGCGCTGTGGAAGAACGAGGACGTGGCGTTGGAACCGCCCGCCGCGCAGCCGGAGGCCGAGACCGTGCTGGGCGATGGCGAACGTCTGGTCAGCGCGGATATGTGCGGCAACATCTGGAAGATCCCGGTCCAGGTGGGGCAGAGCGTGTCGGCCGGCGACACGCTGGTGGTGGTCGAGGCCATGAAGATGGAGCTGTCCGTCATCGCGCCAGCGTCGGGCACGGTGTCCGCCATCCGCTGCGTGCCCGGCAAGCCCGTCAACGCGGGCGACCCCCTCGTCGTCATCACCGAAGACGCCACGTGCGTCGTGACCGGATGATGCGGCTGGAAGCTGTCCAGGCGGGCCCGGCCATCCGCCCGTCGCCGGCGCTGGCCGGCTCGCTGGCCGATCAGGTCTACCAGCGCATCAAGGACGACCTGTTCGGCTTCCGGATGCTGCCCGGCGAACGCTTCACCGAGGCTGACCTGGTGGCGCGGCTGGGCGTAAGCCGCACGCCGGTGCGGCTGGGCCTGGCGCGGCTGGAACGCGAAGGGTTTGTACTGGCTCGGCCGCGCAGCGGCTGGCAGGTGCGGCCCTTCGAATTCGAGCGCTTCGAGGCGCTGTACGACGTGCGCGTGGTGCTGGAGCTGGCGGCGGTGGACAAGCTGTGCGCGCGGCAGGACATGGACCGCGCCGGCATGCTGGGCGCGCTGACCGACGTGTGGCTGGTGCCGCCTTCGCAGCGCATTCTGGATGGCCGGCTGGTGGGGCAACTGGACGAGGCGTTTCATTGCGCGCTGGTGGCCGCGGCCGGCAATCCCGAGATGGCGCAGATCCATCGCGACGTGACGGAGAAGATCCGCATCGTGCGCCGGCTGGATTTCACCAAGGACTTCCGTGTGGATGCCACGTACGACGAACACGCGGCCATCCTGCGCGCGGTGCTGTCGCGCCGCACCGACGAGGCCGCGCGCCTGCTGCGGTCCCATATCGACATGAGCAAGGCCGAGGTGCGCAAGATCACGCTGCACATGCTGCACGAGGCGCGGGCCCGCGCTGGTTGAAAGGCAGGGCCTGTCCTCAGCCCTGAAGCTGCCGATAGACTTCCTGCGACACGCGCTGCAGTTCATCGCGGCTGACGGCGCCGGACAGCGCGTAGCCGAACTCGCCCTCGACCCAATAGAAGACCCGCACCGGCCCTTCCTGCGTGAACTGGAACGCCGTCTGCCCGCCTGCCGCTTCCCGCGTTACATACAACGTCAAACGCTGGCCGTCGGCCGCGCCGTACATGAATTGCGCGACGGGGCCCGCGCCGCCGGGCAAGAGGCGTCCTCCGATCAGTTCGTAACCCGTTTTCGACAGCGACGGGGCGCGCATCGGCGCGCCCATGCGCTTGGTCAGCCACGTCACCAGCGCCTTTTCGTTCTCGCCGCTGACTTCAACCGGCCGGCCCATGTCGGGCGCAAAGACGGCATGGGCGATGGCGGCCCGCTGGGCGTAGCCGCCCGCCCCGCGCTCGGGGCTGGCGGTGGCCAGCGCCGCTTGCAG
>CBHWAL010000227.1:0-7452 GCA_966111495.1 uncultured Achromobacter sp.
TTGATGTTCGGGTGGATGCGCGCCTCGAAGTTGCGGTTGCCCGAGAGCACGGCCGAGCAGATCAAGTCATTGCTGGTGATGGCTTCGTTCAGGTCGGCGGTCAGGTCGCCAGCGTTGCCGATGCAGGTCGTGCAGCCGTAGGCGGCCACGTCGAAGCCCAGCTTTTCCAGGTAGGGCAAGAGGCCCGTCTTGGTCAGGTATTCAGTCACCACGCGCGAGCCGGGGGCCAGCGAGGTCTTGATGTGCTTGGGCACCGTCAGGCCGGCTTCCACGGCCTTCTTGGCCAGGAGGCCCGCCGCCAGCAGCACGCTGGGGTTGGACGTGTTGGTGCAGGACGTGATGGCGGCGATCAGGATGTCGCCGTTCTTGACCTTGGTGCCGGTGCTGGTGGTGAAGGTCTGCTCGAGCTTCTCGGCGGGCTGGTTGAAGCCGTTTTCGGCGACCGGCTTGGAGAACAGGTCAATGAACGTATTCTTGACGTTGCCGATCTCGATGCGGTCCTGCGGGCGCTTCGGGCCGGCCAGCGACGGCGCGACGGTGGACAGGTCCAGCGTCAGCAGCTTGGTGAAATTGATGTCCTGGGCCGCGGGAACGCCAAACATCTTCTGCGCCTTGAAATAGGCCTCGAAGGCGGCGATTTCCTCTTCGGTGCGGCCGGTGCCGCGGAAGTAGTCGATGGTGCGTTCGTCAACCGGGAAGAAGCCCATGGTGGCGCCGTATTCGGGAGCCATGTTGCCGATGGTGGCGCGTTCGGCCACGGTCAGGCTGGCGGTGCCTTCGCCGCAGAATTCGACGAACTTGCCGACCACCTTTTCACGCCGCAGCATTTCGGTGATGGTCAGCACCAGGTCGGTGGCGGTGACGCCGCCGCGCAGTTGGCCCTTGAGCTCGACGCCCACCACATCAGGCGTCAGGAAGTACACGGGCTGGCCCAGCATGCCGGCCTCGGCTTCGATGCCGCCCACGCCCCAGCCGACCACGCCGATGCCGTTGATCATGGTGGTGTGGCTGTCGGTGCCCACCAGCGAATCGGGATAGAAGACGTTGTTCTTCTTGTCCTGGTGCACGCCGCGCGCCAGGTATTCCAGGTTGACCTGGTGGACGATGCCAAAGCCCGGAGGCACGACGCCAAAGGTGTCGAACGCCTGCATGCCCCACTTCATGAACTGGTAGCGCTCTTGGTTGCGCTTGAACTCCAGTTTCATGTTCAGGTCCAGCGCGTTCTTGGTGCCGAAGTAGTCGATCATGACCGAGTGGTCCACCACCAGGTCCACGGGCACCAGGGGTTCGATGCTCTTGGGGCTCTTGCCCATCTTGTCGGCAACCGAGCGCATGGCCGCGATGTCGGCCAGCAGCGGCACGCCGGTAAAGTCCTGCAGCACGACCCGGGCGACCACAAAGGGAATTTCATCTTCACGCTTGGCGTTGGCCTGCCAGTTGGCCAGTTGCCGGACGTGTTCTTCAGTGACTTTCTTGCCGTCGCAGTTGCGCAGCACGGATTCCAGCACGATGCGGATGGAGACCGGCAGCCGCTGCACATCGATGCCGAGCGATTTGCCCAGCGCCGGCAGCGAGTAGAACTGACAGGACTTGTTGCCGATCTTGAAGTTCTTGAGTGTGTCTAGGGTGTTGTGCGGCATGATGGACTCCGTGGTTTTGCCCAGGCTGAAGGCGGCATTTTCAGGCGTTTCGGCAGGTTTGTCATTGTCTCTTGGACAAGTTTGCCGAGGGTCTATATCTTGGTTTATGTCTTATATCTTATATAAGACTTAACCGATGCGTCAAAGTTCCGGCCCCTGACGCGCCAGACCGGTTCGAATTCGGCGAAACCCTTACTGTGGCGGACGCGCGCCAACCCTGCAAGACCCCACGGCCGCGAGGGCGGGCTTTACATCAGGCGCGCGGGCATTTCGGCGGCCGCATATTCAAGAAAGCGCTTCAACGCCAGCGGTTCACCGCTGCGCGCCGGCATGACGGCGTAGATCCGGGCGGGCGCCGCGGTCCAGTCGGGAAGGACGCGCGTCAGTTCGCCTTGGTCGAGCTCGGCGCCGCACAGATAGCGGGGCACCAGCGCCACGCCCAGGCCCGCGCCGGCCATCGCGCGCAGGGTGTCCATGTTGTTGCTCAGGCTACGCGGCTGGAACTCCACCGCTTCCATTTCGCCGCCGGGTCCGGTCAGCCGCCAGGTGTGGGGGCCGTCCTGCGTGCCGTGGGCAAGCAGGGGAAGGGTGGCCAGATCGCGCGGATGCCGCGGCGCGGATCGGGCCATCGCGGGGCTGCACACCAGCGTCAGCGGCACGGGGGCGATTTCCAGCGCGTTCAGGCGCGCGTCCGTCAGCGACGACGCCTGGGCGCGGAACGCCAGGTCGTAGCCTTCACCGACGAGGTCAATGATCTGATCGCGGGTATCCAGCAGCACCCGCACGCGGGGATGGTCCGCGCAAAAGCGGGCGACCAGCCCGCCCACCACCCGGGTCGCGAGCGGCGCCGGTGCGGTGATGCGCAGCATCCCGGCGGGCGCGTCGCCCATCGACGCGGCCAGATCGAACACGCTGCGCGCTTCGCGGGCCAGCGCCTGCGCGTGGGCATGGATCTGCTCGCCCATCGGCGTCAGCGACACGCGGCGCGTATTGCGCTGTAGCAGCCGCACGCCCAGGCGCGCTTCCAGCTCGGCAACCCGCCGGCTGAGCTTGGAACGTTGCATATTCAACACACGTGCGGCCGCCGAGAAGCCCCCTTTTTCAACAACTTCGCTGAAAAGCAGCAGGTCTTCGAGGCGATGAACGTAGTTAGGCATACAGCGTTTTAATAGGAGAAATTAAAAAATTTGCTGGCATTGTCCTGACAGCCAGGACAATTATTCCTGAAATTGGCCCCTACTGTCCTTCGAGTCGAACTCATAAGCTGTCGTCGCAATACATGTTCCGTAACAGCAAGGCAGCACTTTTTGACTCTTCACCTCAGCGCCGTCATCGCCGGTTCCAGCCGCTATCTGGGCGACGCCTGCACCATCCGTCAGTTCCGCCATACCGATTTTTCGGGCTGCATGTCGCCCGTGGTGCTGGTGGACCACTTCGTCATGACGGGCCCCACCTTCGAGCCCCACACGCACGCCGGCGTTAGCGCCGCGACCCTGCTGCTGGAAGACAGCACGGGCGTCATGCAGAGCCTGGACGGCATCGAGAACAACCGCGAGATTCGCGCGGGCGACCTGCAGTGGACACAATCCGGGCGCGGCATCGTGCACGCGCAGCGGCCAGCAGGCGAGGCCACGCTGCATGGGTTGCAGATCTTCATCGACCATCCGGCGCATCTGAAGTCCCTGCCTCCTTCGACGTCCTTGCTGCGCGCCGCTGAAATGCCCGCCATCCAGACGCCGTCGGGCAAGCTCCGCGTGGTGGCAGGCAGCTATGCCGGCCTTGAATCGCCCCTGTGCACGCCTGAACCGTTGCTGATTCTGGATGGCTGGCTTCGGCCTGGCGCGAGCACCCTCGTGCCGGTGCCGCCCGGCTGGAACGCTTGGTTCTACGCGGTGCAGGGCGACCTGGGCGTGCGCGCCAGACACCGGTGCAAGGGTGGGCCGCCGCTGCCCAAGGTGGCCGGCGGCGATCCGGACTTTGCGGTGCTGCCCGCCGGCTCGGCTGCGGCCGCCGGCGCCACGCCAGACGGCGACGAAGGCGTGCTGTTGCTGATGGCGGGCAAGGTGCCCGTGCATTTCGTGCTGGTCGCGGGCGCGGCTGTCATGGCGGCATCGCAGCAGGGCATCGGCGTCACGCCGGCCGCGGATGCGGCGCTTGCCGAGGCGCTGGCGGCGTATGGGGCCGTGGAGACGCCGGCAACGGCGGATGCGCTGACCACCTGCTGAATCGGGACGGAATTTGTTGTTCAGCCGCAACGCTGAGCGCTAATTCTGTTTGAGGGAAGCAATGAGAACGATTCTCTTTTGGTAACATCTAGCGCGTTAGATCTCAAAGCGGATCTCCCCACCGCAACGCGGATCTTCTCTCCGCACTACCAGCGTCCCGATATGAAAATCCGAACTCTTGCTTGCATGGCTGCCGCGTTGCCGTGCTTCGGCGCCGTCCACGCGCAGACCGCGCCCCAGACTGCCCCCCAGACCCAGCCCGCCACGACCACCGGCCCCGTGACCTCCATGGACGCCATCCGCGTCGAGGCCAGCGCGGACGCGTCCGCCGGCGGACTGTCGGCGCCGTTCGCTGGCGGCCAGGTGGCCCGCGGCGGTCGTGTGGGTATCCTCGGCACCGAGGATTTCATGAACACGCCGTTCAGCGTCACCAGCTACACCAACGAGCTGATCCAGGACCGCCAGGCCAAGAGTGTGGGCGACGTGCTGCAGAACGATGCTGGTGTGCGCGTGGCGCGCGGCTTCGGTAATTTCCAGGAGTCGTACTTCATTCGCGGCTTCATCCTGAGCTCGGACGACGTGGCCTACAACGGCTTGTACAGCCTGCTTCCCCGCCAATACATCGCCACCGAGCTGTTTGAACGCGTGGAAGTGCTGCGCGGCGCAACGGCCTTCCTGACGGGCGCGACGCCCGGCGGCGGCGGTATCGGCGGCGTGATCAACCTGGTGCCCAAGCGCGCGCCGAATGAACCGCTGACGCGCGTCACCACGGGTGTGGCGAGCGGCGGCCAGTTCTTGCTTTCGACCGACGTGGCGCGTCGTTTCGGACCAGATGACAACACGGGAATTCGCTTGAATGCTGCTCAACGAAGCGGCGACACTGGCGTTGACGATGAGCACTCACGTACGAGTCTGGTTTCGTTAGGGCTGGATTGGAGATCGGCCGATACGCGCCTTTCGGCGGACATCGGCTGGCAAGAAAATAAATTGAAGCGCACGCGCCCGAACGTGACGTTGGCGAAAGACGTGACGGTGGTTCCCGATGCACCGGACGCCAGCTCGAACTTTGCTCAGCCTTGGTCGTACTCCAACGAGCGCGACTTGTTCGGCACGGTCCGGGCGGAGCATGACTTTAGCGATAAATTGACAGGTTGGGCGGCATACGGCTTCCGCCGCAGTGACGAGTCAAATTCGCTTGGCAACGTAACGGTGACGAATGGAAGCACTGGCGCCGCACAGTTTTCTCGATTTGATAACGTGCGCGAGGACCGCGTTGACACTGGCGAGCTTGGACTCCGTGCTAAGGCGCAAACCGGCCCAGTAGGCCATGAGCTTGTCGCTTCAGCGTCGTTTTTCCAGCTGAAGAAGGACAACGCATATGCGTTGGGCGGATTGCGTCAAACAAATATATATAACCCCACTTCCTACTACGACGCACCGCCACTGACTTCGGGGAAGGGAAATATGGACGATCCGACCTTGACGGGTCGGATCAAGATGAGCAGCTTCGCTTTCGGCGATACGATGTCCTTCTTCGATGACCGAGTTCTGTTTACGGCGGGGGTTCGGCATCAACGTCTGTCCAGTCGCAGCTACGACTACGACAGCGGCGAAGAGACCAGCGCTTACGATGCAAGTCATAACTCCCCTGCTGCGGGGCTCGTTGTGAAGGTTTCGCCGAATGTGTCGCTTTACGCTAACTACATTGAGGCACTGGTCGCGGGCGATTCTGCTCCCAACACTGTGAATACTGGCTCCGGAACGCTTCCCGTCGCAAACGGCGGCCAAAGCTTGGCTCCGTATGTCGCCAAACAAAAAGAAATTGGCGTGAAGTACGAAGGCGAGTATTTTGGATCAACGCTTGCGCTTTTCACCACTGACAAGCCACGGGCCTACACCGATCTTTCGGATCTGACGTTTAAAGAGGCTGGAAAGGACCGCCATCAAGGAGTTGAGCTGAACGTCTTTGGTGAAGTGACCCGTAGCGTCCGCTTGCTGGGTGGTTTCACTTGGTTGGATGCCGAACAGCGCTCCACTGGCGACTCGGCTATCAATGGCAATCGTGTAATCGGTGTGCCGCGATTCCAGACCACGATGGGTGCAGAGTGGGACATCCCTGGTGTTCAAGGCCTGACGGTCGACGGCCGAGTCGTCTACACCGGCTCGTCATATGCCAATGCGGAAAATACTCTGAAGGTTCCGGGCTGGACTCGCTTTGACGCTGGGGTTCGATACATGACAGATGTGGGCGGCCATACGCTGACGTTGCGTGCTCGTGTCGAGAACATCGCCAACCGCAATTACTGGGCTTCGGTCGGCGGTTATCCTGGCTCCGGCTACCTCGTCCTGGGCGGCCCGCGCACGTTCTCGCTGACGGCCAGCATGGACTTCTGATCGCGGCGGGCTGATGCCCGTGCATGAAAAATCCCGGCCTCGTGCCGGGATTTTTTTTGGCTTGCCGCAGTAACGATGCGCAACGGTGTCTGACACCCTGGGGAGACGGTCGTCAGCTTGCTACGGCGCCTCAGCGGGTGTCAGACACCCAACAAGCGACACCTCACCAGAACCACCCGCCCCGCGACAGGCTCGATTCGCAGCTCTTGTACTGCGCCGTGAACTTCTCGGCGCGCGCCTGCACTTTTTGCGACACGGTCTTCAGCCACGCCTTGCGGTCGTAGCTGCGGTTGCGGTAGCCGGTCCAGCCCTCGTGGTAGTTCAGGTACTGCCCGTAGGCGTCCCATTTGGAGATGCCGTTGATGCGCTGCGTCTTGCTCATGTACCAGCCCATGAAGTCCAGCGCGTCGGCGAAGTTGTCGCGGCTGGAGGTCCAGCCGCCCGCTTCGCGCTTGTAGTCGGCCCACGTTTCATCCTTGGCCTGCGCATAACCGTAAGCGGAACTGACGCGGCCCCACGGGATGAAGCCCAGAAAGTAATAGCGCGGCGGCAGCGCGTCGTGCTTGAAGGACGACTCCTGGTACATCATCGCGATCGGCACCGGCACCGGCGCGCCCCATTTCTTTTGCACGTCCAGCGCCGCGTCGTGCCATTCCGGTTTCTCGCGGAAGATGGCGCAGATATTGTCGGGATTCGAGGGCGGCGCGGTGGCGCAGCCAGCTAGCGTCAGCAACAGCGTCGGCAGCAATAGCCGGATCATTGGCAGGCTTCCTCCAGGAAAAATGCACCGGGGCTTCCCCGGTGTTGGCGGCCGACGATTCACCGGCATGCGGAGATTGTATTGAAACGTTTCGTTATACAGGCTTCGCGCCGATCCGAATTGCCCGGATAAAGGCAAAAAAAACGGCCCCGGGCGATTGCACGGGGCCGTTGTTCAGGCCGCAAGGCCTGGCAGGGGGATCAGGATCAGACCTCGATCACGTCCGCCACGTCCTTGTAGTCGGGGATCTTGTCGAAGTTCAGGTACTGGTAGATCTGGTCGCCGCTCTTGTTGATGACGCCCATGTCGGCCATGTACTCGTCCTTGGTCGGGATGCGGCCAAGCTTCGAGCAGATGGCGGCCAGTTCCGCCGAGCCCAGGTACACGTTGGTGTTCTTGCCCAGGCGGTTCGGGAAGTTGCGGGTGCTGGTGG
>CBHWAL010000228.1:0-7441 GCA_966111495.1 uncultured Achromobacter sp.
TGCCGGCCAGGGTGCCAAGCATCATGGACATTTCCCGGGCAGGCGCCACCAGGCTTAGCGGCGCGCCGTTGCGCAGCGCATAAAGCACCAGGATGTACCCCAGCGGCGACAAAAACCCCACGGCCAGCGCCAGGTGCCAATGGCCACGCATGGATTCCCACGATTGCGTGGGGCGGCGCAGCATGTGCGGGGTCATCATGGCGGTGCGGGTGACACAGGTAAACCAGTCGAACAGCACCGGACTGATCAGCAGCACTTTCACGCCGTATGCGTCCACCACCGTATAGGCCGCGATGAACAGGCCAATCACCACGCCCCAGCGCACGCCGATCCACGCCTGCGCTTGCTTGAAAATGGCCAGCCGTCCCTGGGTGGCGATCAGCAGCACCCCGGCCACGACGCATAACATGCCGACGATGCCGGTGCTGGTGGCGGGTTCGCCCAGCAGCAGGAAGGCGCCCGTCGTGGAAAGCAGGGGACCGGTGCCCCGGGCAATCGGGTACACCACGGACAGATCCGCCACCTGATAGCCCCGTTGCAGGCACAGGCTGTAGCCCAGATGCAACAGGCTGGACGTCAGGATCGCGCCGACGACCGGCCAGGTCCAGTTCATGCCATCGTGCATCAGCACCCAGATCACCCACGGCGCGTACAGCACCGAGGCGCAGAGCCCATAGGCAAACACGAACGGGGCGCCCACCATGGCCGCGCGCTTGGCAAGGAGGTTCCACGTGGCGTGGGCCATTGCCGCCAGGACGACCAATATCAGGGACGAGTGCGACATGAGGGAACAGCGTCAGATGACGTGTTTGTTACAGGAAGTTGGAAGGGTACCGCAAACCATCGGCAAGGCGCACATGTTACCCGAGGCTTCGCGGAAATTTTGGTGTAGAATCATTGGTTTGCCAAATCTCATCCTCTGCTTGCGGCACAGCATTCACAACACTGAACGGCAAAAGTTTTACCCCGCAAAGGCATGATGATCTAGGAATTCACATGAATCTCATCGCTATCCTGGAACAGGAAGAAATTGCCCGTCTGACCGGCGGTCAAGCCAAGCCTGAATTTGCTCCTGGTGACACCGTCATCGTGAGCGTCAACGTCGTTGAAGGCACCCGCAAGCGCGTGCAGGCTTTCGAAGGCGTTGTTATCGCCAAGCGCAATCGCGGCCTGAACTCCGCGTTCACCGTGCGCAAGATCTCGTCGGGTGAAGCCGTGGAACGTACGTTCCAGCTGTACTCGCCGCAAATCGCCAGCATCGAAGTGAAGCGCCGCGGCGACGTGCGCCGCGCCAAGCTGTACTACCTGCGCTCGCGCTCGGGCAAGTCGGCTCGTATCAAGGAAAAGCTGGTCAGCAAGCAAGCCCCCTCGGCTTGATCGCTTATCGGTACACGGCCCTGACAGTGTCGGACGTTCACGCCAATCCGCGTTTCCGTCCGGCACGGTTTTCCGGGTTAAAAAGGCACCTGCGAGGGTGCCTTTTTTCTTATTTCGAAGCGTATGTCTGATACCTCGTCCTCCGCGCGGCCTCGACGGCCGCTGGCGCGCCCCGGATTCGATCCGGCGACACAACCGTGGGTGGTGGCCAACGAATCGCTGCCGCCCGTGCCCACCCGCCTGCTGACGCCGGACTCCCTGCGCGGCACGCTGAGCCAGCCGTCCACCTGGACGCTTGAGCTGTCGCGCGACAACGATCTTCGCTATCCCGGCCGCGAGGGCACGCCCGTGCCGGCGGCCGTGCTGATCCCGCTGGTGACGCGAGACGAGGGCGTCAACATCATGCTGACGCAGCGCGCCGCGCATCTGCACGATCACGCGGGCCAGATCAGCTTTCCCGGCGGTCGCATTGAAACCAGCGACGCCACGCCCGTGGATGCGGCGCTACGCGAAGCGCAAGAGGAAACGGGCCTGCCGGCCAATCACGTTGAAGTGCTGGGCAGCATGCCGCCGTACCTGACGGCAACCGGCTTTTCGATCATTCCCGTGGTGTCGCTGGTGCGGCCGGGTTTCGAACTGGCGCCTGACGCGTTCGAAGTGGCAGAGGTGTTCGAGGTGCCGCTGTCGTTCCTGATGGACCCGGCCAATCACCGCCTTTACGAAGCCCGGCTCGATGACGGGCGCGTGCGCCAGTATTACGGCATGCCGTACGGCAAGCACTTCATCTGGGGCGCGACCGCGGGCATGCTGCGCAATCTCTATCACCTGCTGCGCCACGGATTTGCGCCGCGCTGATCCGCGTTGGAACAGACGGCCACGCAAAAGCTAACGGCCCCTCTCGGGGCCGTTTTCAATGGGGCAGCGGCACGCGTCAGTAACGCTGCTGGCCCGCCAGGTTTTCCTCGAGGATGCGCTCGTACAGCGCGTAACGCGCCGGATCGATCCTGCCGTCCCGCAGCGCCGTCACCACCCCGCAGCCGGGCTCGTGGCGGTGCGTGCAGTTGTAGAAGCGGCATTCCTCGATGGGCAGCGTGAACTCCGGAAACCCGCGGATGATGTCGTCCCGCGTCAGGTGATGCAGCCCGAAGGCCTGGAATCCGGGCGAGTCGATCAGGTCGCCGCCCGGCGCCGGCAGATGGTAGAGCCGAGTGCTGGTCGTGGTGTGCTTGCCCATGTCCAGCGCAGTGGAGTGCTCGCGCGTCGCCGCGGCGGCGCCCGGCACCAGCGCGTTGAGCAGCGTGGACTTGCCCATGCCGCTCTGTCCAAGCAGCAGGTTCGTGCGGCCGGCCAGGCGCGGCGCGAGCTGCGTGTGAACGTTCTCGGGTTCAAGCGCGCTCAGTTCGATGATGTCCACGCCCAGCGCCGCGATGGGCGCAAGCCGCGCGCGCGCGGCCGGCAGCTCGTCGGTCAGGTCGGTCTTGTTCAGGACGATAAGCGGTGCGATGCCCGCGCTCCATGCGCCAGCCAATGCGCGGCCGGTCAGGTCGTCTGAAAACGTGGGCCGGACGGCCACGACGATCAGCAGCTGGTCGACATTGGACGCAAACTGCTTGGACCGCATTTCGTCGGAACGATAGAGCAGGTTGCTGCGCGGCAGAATGGCGTCGATGGCGCCTTCGTCCTTGCCTTGCGGCGTGATCTTGACCCGGTCACCTACCGCGGCGCCGGTCTTCTTGCCGCGCGGGAAGCACTTGCGCAGGGCGCCATCGGCCAGTTCAACGGTGTAGTGGCGTCCATGCGCGGCGATGATGCGGCCTTCCATCGGCGCGCTCATGCGGTGGCCGCCATCAGGTGGCGGATGCGCACGGCGGCGGGAGGATGACTGTCGTAAAAGGCGGAATGCACGGGATCGGGTGTCAGGGTTGCAGCGTTGTCGTCGTATAGCTTGACCAGCGCCGAGACCAGGCGGTCCGGCGAGCTCTGCTCGGCGGCATAGCGATCCGCTTCGAATTCGTCGCGGCGCGAATACCAGCTGGCCAGGGGTGTCAGCATGAAGGTAAATACAGGAATGACCAGGAAGAACAGCAACAGCGCCATCGCATCGTTGCGGCCGCCCAATTGCGGCATCACGCCCAGGCTCACATAGAACCACGGCTGCTGGGCAATCCAGCCCAGGATCGCAAAGAACACCAGCGCGGCGGCAAAGCTGAAGATCACGCGCTTGATGATGTGGCGCTTGGCGAAATGCCCCAGCTCGTGCGCCAGCACGGCCTCGATTTCGTCGGCGTTCAGCCGGGCCAGCAGGGTGTCGAAGAACACGATGCGGCGGGATTTTCCGAAGCCTGTGAAATACGCGTTGCCGTGCGCCGAGCGGCGCGAGCCGTCCATGACGAACAGGCCATTCAAGGCAAACCCGCAGCGCTGCGCCAGACGTTGGATGCGGCCGGCCAATTCCGGGTCTGACAGCGGCGTGAACTTGTTGAAGAGCGGGGCGATGAACATCGGGTAGATGATCAGCAGGGCCAGATTGAACACCGTCCACAGTGCCCACGCCCATACCCACCAATAGGCGCCGGCGCTGCCCATCAGCCACAATACTGCCGCTGCCAGCGGCAGGCCCAGCACCGCCGCGACCATCAGGCCCTTGGCGGCGTCGGCCACAAACAACCCAGGCGTCATGCGGTTGAAGCCGAACCGCGCTTCCAGCTTGAACTGCCGCCAAAGCGTGAAGGGCAGACCCAGCAGGCCCAGCGCCAGCGCAACCGCCACCAGCAGCAGCATCTGGCGCACGAAGTCGTTGCTGGTAAGCTGGCTGACCATCAGGTCGATGAATTGCAGGCCGCCCAACAGCGTCAGGGCGACCAGCACCAGGGCGTCATAGGTGCGCTCGAGCATGCCCAGCCGAACGCGCGCCACGGTGTAATCCGCCGCCCGCTGGTGGCTGGCCAGCCCGATGCGATGAGAGAATTCCGCAGGCACCTGGTCGCGATTGCGGGCGACATGGCGGATCTGGCGAGACGCCAGCCACATGCGCACGGCAATATCGGTCAGCAGGAAGGCAACGAACAGCAGTGTGAACATGGGCAATGCGTTTTGCTCAAGAGGGATGTGCGAAAATCGCGCGTTTTAAAGGCAAATTATATGGCTGCGAACGAAAACCGCCTGATCTGGCTCGACATGGAAATGACGGGCCTGGACCCCGAGAAAGAACGGATTATCGAAGTCGCCGTCGTGGTGACCGAACCTGACCTGACCGTCGTGGCCGAGGGACCGGTGATTGTCGTGCACCAGTCCGACAGCCTGCTCGACGCCATGGACAACTGGAACACGTCGACCCACGGCAAGAGCGGGCTGATCGACAAGGTCAAGGCGTCCACGGTGACCGAGGCAGAGGCAGAGGATACGCTGTTGGCGTTTCTTGCGCAGCACGTGCCGGCGGGCAAATCGCCCATGTGCGGCAACACCATCGGCCAAGACCGCCGTTTCATGTTTGCCTACATGCCGCGCCTGGAACCGTTCTTCCATTACCGCAACCTGGCCGTCAGCACCCGCAAAGAGCTGGCGCGCCGCTGGGCTCCCGCCGTCTACAAGGGCTTCGAGAAAAAGAGCCGCCACGAAGCGCTGGCCGACATCTACGAGTCGATCGACGAGCTCAAGTATTACCGCGAGCATTTCCTGAAGGTCTGAGACCGGCCGCGGACCGCCGGGTTCCAACGAATTCCATCGGATTCCTGGCCGCGCCGCCGCACCTTGCTTTCATGCCGTCCTATCCCGTCGCGCAGATCCGCCTTGCCGAACAGCGCGCCCTGGCAACCGGGCGCGCCCTGATGCCGCTGGCCGGCGCGGCGGCGGCCCGCTTCGTCGCGGCGCGGGTGCCGGCCAACGCGTCCATTCTGGCGCTAGCCGGGCCCGGCAATAACGGCGGGGACGCATTGGAAGCCGCCACGCTATTGCTGGCGCGAGGCTTGGATGTTCACGTCGTGTTGCCTTCGGGGCCACACAGGCTGCCGGCCGATGCGGCGCGCGCCTGGGCCGGCTGGCTGGCTGCGGGCGGAGAGACCCGGACGCACACAGATCTTCCGGCCGGACCGTCCCCGGATCTGGTCATCGACGGATTGTTCGGCATCGGCTTGAACCGTCCCCTGGATGCCGCGTGGCAATCCCTGATCGACGCGGTCAACGCCTTGCAGGTTCCGGTGCTGGCGCTGGATGTGCCAAGCGGCATTGACGCCGACACCGGTTTGGCGCTGGGCCGCCCGATCCGGGCGCGCTGGACGTTGTCGTTTATCGCGCCTAGCCGCGGACTCACGCTTGCCGGCGCAGGGTGCGAGGCGGCCGGCGAATGCCACCTGGATACGCTGGGCGTCGCCATGCCGGACGACGGCAGCACGGGCCGTTAGGCCGGCGCGCGCCAGTCCACCCGCGCCAGTCCTCAATCCGGCCGGCCCCCGAAGCGCGATTCGACCTCGGGCGACAGGGGGCGGTAGCGGTCGTTGTCCCGGCCCGCCAACGCATTCAGATGGGCTTCGGAAGGATCGAACACCTTCCAGTAGAGCCGTCCGCACAATTCCCGCGCGGCGTGTCCGGGCCAGTTGTCCGGCAGCATGGGGGCGGGCAGTTGCGGATCGTGAAGCACGATGCGTCGCCAGTTGTGCAGCACCATGACGCGCACGGTGAACGCCTCGGCGGGCGAGGGCGCTTCGTCCAGCAGTTTTTCCAGCGGGCCGAAGTTGCGCGAGAATTGCCGGTATTGCTCGGCCACGTCGTCCAGGTTCCAGCATTGGGTGGCCAGGCTGGCGATGGGTAGACCACCGGCGCCGGCCAAATCGCGGGCCGACAGCACCAGCGCGCGGTCCGGAATGCCCAGTTTTTCAAGAATGTCGTGCGCGGCGCGCGCCTCGGTGTGCGGATGCGCGAACAGGCCCGGCGCGATCATGCCAAAGCCTTCCCACGTCAACTCGCGGCGCAACTCGCCGCGTTCAGCCAGGCCGTTGCCCGTGCGCGGCAGCGCGACCAGCGTCCATTCCCCGTTCCATTCCTGGGCCCCGCCTTCGTAGATGCGCTGCGAGGCGTGCGACGTGTGGCGCACGCCCTGCTCGGAAATCAGATACAGACTGCGCCGGCCGTGGCGTTCGGATTGCAGCCAATTCTGCGCCACCAGGCGAAAGACGCTGGTGCGCAGCAGGCGTTCGTTGATGCCAAGAGGGGCCAGCAGCTCGATCAGGCTGCCCAACCAGATGGCGCCGCCGTGCGGGGCAAGCGCGTCGCCCAGCACGCTGACGCAGAGCGATTTCGCGCGGGGCGGATCGCTTTTCAATAAGCGGGACAGGGAGCGTTCCAGGGGCGACTGAGGGTTTGCCATAAGGAGGGCCGCGGACGGCCGATATCGGGATGCTGGATATGATACATAAATCCAATGTGATACAGATTTGAGTTTGACAATGATTTTTTTGTATTAAATAATCGTCCCATGACATGACGGCACTGCGCAACGTTTGCTTTGCGTTTTCGCAAACCGTCTCAAGGAGACAACTATGTACGCTCAACTCGTCGAAACCGGCGTCAAGCAGGTCAAGACCGCGGACCAGCTCGAAGGCCTGGAACAGACGTTCCAGCAGCGCATCGACGACGGCGTCCGTATCGAGGCCAAGGACTGGATGCCCGAGGCCTACCGCAAGACGCTCGTGCGTCAGATCTCGCAGCACGCGCACTCGGAAATCGTGGGCATGCTGCCGGAAGGCAACTGGATCACGCGCGCTCCGTCCCTCAAGCGCAAGGCCATCCTCCTGGCCAAGGTGCAGGACGAGGCGGGCCACGGGCTCTACCTGTACAGCGCCGCGGAAACGCTGGGCGTGTCGCGCGATGACCTGATCGACGACCTGCACGCCGGCCGCGCCAAGTACTCCAGCATCTTCAACTACCCCACGCTGAGCTGGGCCGACATCGGCATGATCGGCTGGCTGGTCGACGGCTCGGCGATCATCAACCAGATTCCGCTGTGCCGCTGTTCGTATGGTCCGTACGCGCGGGCCATGGTCCGCGTCTGTAAGGAAGAGTCCTTCCA
>CBHWAL010000229.1:0-7419 GCA_966111495.1 uncultured Achromobacter sp.
AGGCCAAGACGATCGCCAGCTTCCAGGGCCCGCAGTCGTTCGGCTTCAACCCCGAGCAAAAGCCCCTGCCCTTCAACCCCGCCGAAGCCAAGAAGCTGCTGGCCGCCGCTGGCGTGAAGCCGGGCGCCACCGTGCAGATCGACGTGCGCGGCAGCGATTCGAACTTCCGCGAAGTGGCGCAGGCCGTTTCGGGCTACCTGCAGGGCGTGGGTGTGCGCGCCACCATCAAGCCGTATGAAACCGGCGTGCTGCTCAACGACATCATCCCCGGCGGCAAGACCGGCGAAATGTGGCAGAACCAGTGGGGCGGCTGGACGTACGACTACGACAACACCGCGTACCTGATGTACCACTCGGGCCAGAAGTGGAATCCGTACGACAACGATCCCAAGCTGAACGCCATGCTGGAAGCGCAGCGCACGGTCTATGACGTGAAGAAGCGCGAAGGAATGCTGCAGGAAATCGCCGCGTACGTGGCTGATCAGGCGTTGGAGTTGCCGCTGTACAGCCTGAACACGATCGTGGGCGTGAACAAGCGCGTGAAGAACCTGGAAGTCCCGGGCGACATCCGCTTCCGTTTCCTCGAAACTTCCGTAGAGTAAGTCCCCCCCGAGCGCTTCGCGCTTCCCCCAGGGGCATGCCTGCGGACCGGAGGAGCCCGGATCCGCGGCATCCCGCTTGGGGTGTGCCTCGTTGAAGCACTGACGATGGTTGTTGCAGTCTTAACATTACTGACCCGCTCCGGTGCAAGCCGGGGCGGCGCCTTATGACCGGATTTCTCATCAAACGCGTGTTGCAGGCCGTCTTCGTGATCGTGGCCGTGACGCTGCTTGTTTCTTATGCCGTGCGCCTGACCGGCGACCCTGCGCTGATGCTCAGCCAGGGTTCGGGCAGCGTGACCGAACAGGACCTGGCCAACATCCGGCAGGCGCTCGGGTTGAACCGGCCGTTCCACGAGCAGTACCTGTCGTACATGCAGGGCTTGTTGCATGGCGATTTTGGGCGCAGCTTCATGGGCGGCACCCCGGTCGCCAAGCTGATCGGCGATGCGCTGCCCGCCACGCTGATGCTGGCCTTCACGTCGCTGATCGTGTCCATCCTGATTTCGCTGCCGCTGGGCATCCAGGCCGCCATCAAGCGCGGCAAGGCGACGGACCAGGCGATCCGCATCCTGTCGCTGGTGGGCCTGTCTTTTCCCAATTTCTGGCTGGCGCTGATGCTGGTGCTGCTGCTGTCGATCACCTTCCCGCTGCTGCCGCCGTCCGGCTGGAGCGGGCCGGCCAGCCTGGTGCTGCCGTCGCTGACCATGGCGATCATTCTCAGCGCCACCAACATCCGGCTGGTGCGCACGACGATGCTGGAGACGCTGTCCGCCCAATACATCATGGTGGCGCGCAGCAAGGGTCTGAAAGAGCGCATCGTGCTGTACAAGCATGCGCTGCGCAATTGCGCCATTCCGCTGATCACGTACCTGGGCCTGCAGTTCGGCGGCCTGATCGGCGGCATCGTGGTGATCGAGATGGTCTTCAACTGGCCGGGCCTGGGCACGCTGGCCTTCGACGCGATTTCCGGCCGCGACTATCCGGTGCTGCAAGGCACGGTCACCGTGCTGGCTACCGTCATCGTCCTGGTCAACCTGATCGTCGACATCGCCTACGGCATCGTCGATCCCCGTATTCGCACGCGCTGAGCATCATGCAGACAACCACTTCCCCCGCCGCCCCGAAGGCCATGAAGCCGCGCAGCCGTTATCGCTCGCTGGAATTCGTGCTGGGCGCGCTTTTGACCGGCGTCATGGTCCTGCTCGTGCTGGCTTCCGGCTGGCTGTTTCCGGACGGCGGCGAATCCATGGACCTGGCCGCCCGCCTGATGGCGCCGTTCTCGTCGGCCGCCCATCCCTTCGGCACCGATCCTCTGGGCCGCGACGTGCTGGCGCGCGTGATCGTCGGCGGCAAGATCTCGCTGCTGGTGGGCTTTGCCTCGGTGCTGGGCGGCGCGCTGCTGGGCATCGTGATGGGTCTCATCGCCGGGTACTACCGCGGCTTCTGGGACATGATCGTGATGCGCTTTGCCGACGTGCAACTGGCGCTGCCCTTCATCCTGGTGGCGATCACGTTCATCGCCATTCTGGGCGGCGGGCTGTTCAACGTCATCTTCTTCATGATCGTGTCGCAATGGGTGCAGTACGCTCGCTTGGTGCGGGCGCAGGTGCTGGCATTGCGCGAGCGCGAGTTTGTGCTGGCCGCGCGCGCTTTCGGCGTGCGCGACCTGGCGATGATCCGCCATCACATCGTGCCCAACCTGCTGGGTCCGCTGGTGATCCTGATGACGTTGAACGTGGCCAACAACATCCTGCTGGAAAGCAGCCTGACCTTCCTGGGCCTGGGCGTGGACCCCATGATTCCGAGCTGGGGCGGTATGCTTGCCGACGGCCGCACGTACATGCAGACGGCGTGGTGGGTCAGCGTCTTTCCTGGCCTGGCCATCATGCTGACCGTGCTGGGCCTGAACCTGCTGGGCGACTGGCTGCGCGACCGCCTGGACCCGACCGGCAAGGTCTGAAGAATCGATCCGAGCCCACGGGCCGGAAGGAATGCTGAGTATGTCGTTGCTGGACAAGAGTTTCGATCGCACGCTGGACGCCTGGACGCACGCCTACATGGCGCCGGCCTGGCGCGGCGCGGTCGTGGAAGGCTGGGTGTTCGAGAGCGTGGAGGCCCGGCGCGCCGCACAGGCCCGGCTGGAGCAGGCCGGCGTGACGGCGCGCTTTCGCAGCGCCTACAAGCCGCTCGTGCACTTCTTCCTTGAAGAAGTCGAGTGCGACGGGCTGGTCTCGGCCGAGATACGCTATCCGCTGCACGAACACGCGCAGGCCAAGCGCTTCACGCTGGAGGCCTATCCGCTCGTGGCGTTGCTGAAAGACGTGCGCGTGACGATGCTGCCCGGCGCCGCCGACCTGCACTACGACGTGCGGCTGGCATACGCCGATGGCCGCACCATCGACACTCGCGTGTTTGCACCGAACCAGCTTGGACACGCGCCGGACGGCACGCCGGAACTGTCGCCCACCGGCTGGCTGCGCGTCGCGGACGCTGGCGGCGCGGTGCAGACCGATGCCGCGCAAGCCACCGAATACCAGCTTCTGTTTCGCGCCATCATGGACACGGTGCGCAACCACACCTGGGGCGCGCACGAGCCGTATTTCGACCGGCTGGAAATTCGCGTGGACCTGCCCGGCATCGACTTCGCGCTGCCGGTGGACGAGGAAATCGTCAGCACGTTCGAGGCCTTGCACGAGGACATCTATTTCTCGCTGCTGGAGCACTTCCAGCAGCACTCCGGCCGCCCGTCCGGCGACCGGGGCCTGCAGCCCGGCCAGATCATTCCCGACATCCGCCGCCACGATGGCGCGCCGCGCGTGCAGATCTCGGTAGAGCCCTTCGCGCCGGTCGCACCCGTGACGCCGGCGGCGCCCGCCGGTCCGCTGGCGCAGGCCCGCGAACCGTTGCCGGCCGCGCAGATTGCGGGCTGCATGGCGGCCTTTGGCGGCGACACCTTCCAGGCGGTGTCGCGCCAGGGCCGTCCGGTGCTGGGCACCTATGTGCGCGGCCCCGGCCCGGCCGTGTTCATTTCTGGCGCGCAGCATGCCAACGAGACCTCGGGCGTCGTGGGCGCCCTGCGCGCGGCCGAGGCGCTCGCCGCACGCGGCGATGCGCATTTCGCCTTGATCGCGTCCGAGAATCCGGACGGCTATGCGCTCTTTAACCGGCTGCGCGAGCATCATCCGCGCCACATGCTGCACGCGTCGCGCTACAGCGCGCTGGGCGACGACATCGCGTACCGCGAACACGCGCCGTTCTTCGAACGTGAAGGCCGGCACCAGGCGCATGCAATCAGCGGCGCGCAACTGCATATCAACCTGCACGGCTATCCTGCCCACGAATGGACGCGTCCGCTGTCGGGCTACTTGCCGCGCCACTTCGAGCTGTGGACCATCCCCAAGGGCTTCTTCCTGGTCCTGCGCCATCACCCGGGCTGGGCAGACCGCGCGCGGCGTCTGATCGAAGGCGTCACCGCGCGGCTTGCCAGCAACGTGCCGGGGCTGGTGGAATTCAACGCGCGCCAGCTGGAACTCTTTCATGCGCATGCGCTCGAACAGGGCTTTGACGTGCTTAACGGCATCCCCGTGCAGATCACGGAGACCGATCGCGAGGAACTGCCCATGGCGCTGATTTCGGAGTTTCCGGATGAAACGGTCTACGGAGACCGATTTGTTTTCGCGCATACTGTGCAGATGGAAACTGTCCTGGCTGCCACGGATCTGTATCGCGCTGGGCTTTAGCGGCTTACCGGTGTCTGACACCCAAGCAATAAGAAAATGAAAATCCGAGAACGCAACCACGGCGACGATCTGGCCCTGGTGGACATCTGGCTCCGTTCGGTGCGCGCCACACACACTTTTCTGACTGAAAAGGAAATCCAGGCCATGTACCCGCAGGTACTGAATACGTACCTGCCATCCGTCAGGGTCTGGGTCTGTGAGGACGATGCCGGCGAAGTGGCGGGCTTCATGGGCCTGACCGGCAACAAGGTCGAGATGCTGTTCGTGGATGCCAACAAACGCGGCAAGGGCGCTGGCCGCCGCCTGCTGAATTTTGCGCGTTCGTTGCACGGCACGCTGCTGGTGGATGTGAACGAGCAGAATCCGCAGGCGCACGGCTTCTACAAGCACTATGGGTTTGAAGACGTGGGCCGCTCGGCCTACGACGACTCGGGCCGTCCCTTCCCCATCATTCACATGAAGCTCGCCGGCTGAGCGACGGCGTTTACCGGCTGTCCGGCTCGTGCCGGGCCCGCCAGGCCTTCAGGGCCTCGCGGTAGCGGTCCATCGCTTCGTCATACATGTCATAGATGCAGGGGATGCAGCCGCTGTTGCAGCATTCATCCGGCGCGGGTCGCTCGGGCGGAACGGGCGGCGGGTCGTCGTTGGAAGCTGCGGCGGGGCTCGGTTTCTTCGTGCTCATGGCGTCATGTTAGCGCCGTGCGCCCCGCCCCCGCGCGACGTACGCCCTCACACGCCTTCCCGCTTGCGCCAGTCCAGGCGGCGGATTTCGTAGCAAACCTTAGGCTCGGGCGTGTCGCCGGTCATGCCGACGTAGCGCAGCCCCGTCTTTTCCATGACGCGTTGCGAGGCCAGGTTTGAGCGCAGCGCCACGGCGCCCAGCACGTCCACGGGCAGCAGACGGAATCCCAGACCGATCAGCGCGCGCGAAATCTCCGGCGCAAAGCCCTTGCCCCAGCAATCGGGATGCAAGGCATAGGCCAATTCGACGCCCGCACGCCCTGGCGATGTCGACACTTTCAGGCCCGCACGGCCGGCTGGCCGGCCCGTCTCGCGGTCTTCCAGCACATACATGCCGTACCCATGCTCGGTCCAGTGGACGATGTTCTGCGCCACATAGCGGCGGCTGGCCGCCGCGTCGCGCGTTCCGCCCATGGACTGCATCAGATCGGCATTGGCGTGCATTTCGATCATGAAGGGCAGATGCGACTGGGACATCCGGCGCGCGCTCAGGCGCGGGGTCTGAAAATCGTCGGGAAACTCGGCGGACGGCATGGCTGTGAGCGTGGTGGCGGACCTGCCGATCATACCGGCCGGCGCCACCTTGCACACTCCAGCCTAACCCTCACCCGCGCCGCATTTCGGAGGGTGAGGTTGCCGCGACCGGCGCCTGACTCATTGCCCGGGATAGCCGCGCATGGCGACCGGCTGATCGGCCAGCAGCGCGTCCAGGATGCGCTTGCCCACGCGGCCGTCCTGCGGCAACTTCAGGCGCGCCTGCTCGGCCCGCACGGCATCGCGCGTCTTTCCGCCGGGGATGCCGTCGGCCTCGCCGATGTCATGGCCGCGGCCATAGAGCTGCTTCTGCAGCTCCTTGATCTGCGCGCGCGACAGACCGGGATCGTCGGTCGGCCACGCGGTCACCAGCGCCGGGCCGCCCTGCAGGCGGTTCAGCAGCAGCGACACGGCCAGGCCGTAGCGGCGCGACTGGTTGTAGTGCAGGATGGCGTCGAAGTTGACCGTGGCCAGGAACACCGGACCGCGCGCGCCCGTCGGCGCAAACAGATACGCCTGCTGGTCGTTGCCCGAAGGCAGCTTCAGCACCGAGCCATCGCCCTGCTTGACGCCGGCCTGCGCCCATTGGGCGATCGTGCGGCGGTCCTTGGATCCCACATACTCGGCATCGGGTTCAGCGGGAATTGCGGCGGCCACCTCGGCCGGCACCCGCACTTCCACCACGGCCGGCAGGCCGTGCGTCCATTGGGCGCGGCGCTTGCGCAGGTGGTTTGCCGTGGAGGCCAGCGCGTCGGGCAGCGAGTTGTAGAGGTCGATGCGACCGTCGCCATCGCCGTCGGCGGCCAGCTCGTAGAACGAGGTCGGAATGAATTGGGTCATGCCGAACGCGCCGCTCCAGGACCCGACGAACTTGTCGGCGGGCACGGTGCCGTCGCGCAAGAGGCGCACGGACGCGTAGGCGTTCTTTTCCCAGAGCTGCTTGTTTTCGGTGCAGGCGCGCGTCAGCCAGGCATTGAGCACGTCGGTCTTGCCGACCTGGCGGCCGTAGTTGGTTTCGATGCCGAAGATGGCGACCAGCGTCGCGGGATCGACCTGGTATTGCTGGCTGATGGCGCCCAGTTGCTTGCCGTATTTGGAGAGCACGGCCTTGCCGTCCTGCACGCGCTCGTCGTCGACTGTCTTGGCGATGTAATCCCACCAGCTTTCGCGGCCCTCGGGCTGGCCCTTGGCCGACGCGACTGTGGTGGGGAGCAGCGTGGCGTTGGCCGTGTACTTGTCCCAATCGGCGACGGTCAGGCCGTTGGCCGTGGCGCCCTTGCGCAGCTTGTCGATGCAGGCCTTGGTGTCGAGTTCGGTCGGAACGATGACCGTGGGTTCGGCGGTGGCTGCGGCCGGCGCCGCGGTGGCGGCAGGCGCGGCGGCGGAGGCCGCAGACGCTGCGGGTGCTGGGGCCGGCGCAGCGGCGGCCGGTGCCGCAGTGGGCGCGGCATGCGCCGCCGGTGCGGGCGCGTCGTCGAAGCTGCGTTTCGGTTTGAGCACAGGCTGTTGCTGTTCCGGCGCGGGCGTCTGGACGCGCGATCCGGTGGCCGATCCGGGCGACTGCGCCTGCGCGGCGCTGGCGGCAGCGGCGGTCAATGCCGCGGCCAGCAGCACGCGGGAAAGGCTGTCGATTCGAGGACGGGAGAAACTCTGGCGCATGGCTTTCCTGAAAAATCGAAGTCAGCCGGGATCGTACCGCGACCAGCCGCCGAAATCGAACGCGCTCCGCATTGACCGGCCCGTTCGCCTGCTAGGCCGCCGCCCCGTGCTGGAATCCCGCCGGCGGCGCGCGCAGCACGCGC
>CBHWAL010000230.1:0-7414 GCA_966111495.1 uncultured Achromobacter sp.
ATCAAGGATCAGATAGGCGATGCCAAACTGCTGCGCCACGCGCAGCGTGCCTTCGGCATGCGCCGGTGCGGCGGCCGCGGCTAGCGTTGCAAAAGCCAGCGCGGTGGTTGCAGCAAAGCGCCGCGGGGGAAAGGGGTTGATGGACATGAGGTCGCGGGCTCCTTGGGCCGGTGGGTTCGATACGCCGCGTCAGACGCCGTGTAGTGTGGCGACGTACGGTGACGACATAGGGTGAACGGCGATCCTAGCAACGCGCGCGCGGCGGCGGAACGAACTATTTCTGCTATCCAAATAGCGCCGCTGACAGGCCGCTTGGCGCAGCCGCAATACCCAAGCCACACGACCCAGCGCGGCCGAACGAAACAAGCATATGTCCAGATATTCTTTGTCGGCGCAGCCTTCGCTCCGTAGCATGACCCCAAGCTATTTCACATGCATATCGGGGTTTGGAATCATGAGTTCGTACAAGAAGCTGCCTTCCATCGACGCCGCGCGCCGGCGTCTGTTGTTCCATATCGGTTCGGTCGCCGCGGCAGGCGCCGCAGGCGCGCTGCCAGGCGTGACGTTCGCTCAATCCCGCGAGCAAGCCACGCTGGCCTCCGGCAGCGCGGGCTACACGTGGGCCCTGCCGTTCGTCGCCGAAAGTGCGGGCTATTGGAAGGCGCGCAACGTGGATCTGAAGGTGCTGGATTTTCCCACCGGACGGGACTCGATGCAGGCCCTGCTGGCCGGCTCGGCCAACTTCTCCACCACCACGGATACGCCGCTGGTCTTTGCCGTGCTGCAGGGTCTGAAGCCCGGCATCCTGGCCAATTTCAGCCGCTACTCGTACGACATGAAGATCGTGGCGCGCGAAGGCAGCGGCATCGCCGCGGACAAGCCTGCCAGCCTGAAGGGCAAGAAGATCGGCACGCCCGCCGGCACATCGGGCCAGTACGCGTTGGCCAAGTACCTGGAGTTCGCACAGCTCTCCGCCAGCGACATCACGCAAGTGAATCTGGCGCCCACCGATCTCATCGGCGCGCTGGTGCGCGGCGACATCGACGCGTTTTCCTGGACTGCGCAGGCCGGCAACGCAGCGCTGCGCCAAAGCGGCGGCAAGGCGTTCTTCCTGACGCAGGACGGCTACGAGAAATTCTTCCGCAGCCACCAGTTGTTGCTGGTCAACCAGAACACGCTGGACACGCGCCAGGCGCTGGTCAAGGACGCCATCGGTGCGCTGCTCGACGCCGAAAAGCGCATCGCGCAGGATCCGGCGTGGCCCGATTTGATTGCCACGCGCATCCGCAGCACGCCCGCGGAGGTCAAGCAGGCCACGTCGGTGTTCGAATTCAAGGTGGGATTCGACGACAGCTTCGTGGACGACCTGGTGAATCAGGCCCAATGGGCCATCGACGCCAAGCTGGCGCCCGCGCCCGCCGGCGACCTGCGCGCGCTGTTCCGCGCCGCGATCAAGGACGCGCCGCTGTCGGCCGCCGCGCCCGACCGCGTCAAACTGGCCTGACGGCATGGGCGCCCTGATCGAATTCCAGCGTGTGTCGCAATTCTTTGCCACGCGCGGCAACGCGCCCTCGCAGGCGCTGCACGAGGTGTCGCTGGACCTGGCGGCCGGCGAGTTCACGTGCCTGATCGGTCCCTCGGGCTGCGGCAAGACGACGCTGCTGCACCTGCTGGCCGGCTTTCTGCAGCCCACCGACGGCGCGGTCCGGTTCCATGGCGAACAGGTCGAACGCCCCGGTCCCGAACGCGGCGTGGTGTTTCAGGAATATGCGCTCTTTCCGTGGATGACGGCCCGGCAGAACGTGGAGTTCGGTCTGCGCGCGCAGTCGGTCGCCGCACAGCAACGCCGCCACCGCGCGCTGGCGGCGCTGGAGCGCGTGGGGTTGGCTGCGTCCGCGGACCGCTATCCGCACGAGTTGTCCGGCGGCATGCGCCAGCGCATTGCCGTGGCGCGGTCCCTGGTGGTCGAACCCAAAGTCCTGCTGATGGACGAGCCGTTCGCCGCCGTCGACGCGATGACCCGCGCCGCGCTGCAAAAGGACCTGCTGCGGCTGTGGCAGGAGACCGGCGTGTCGGTGGTGTTCGTCACCCACAACATCGACGAAGCGATTTTCCTGGCGCAGCGCGTCGTCGTGATGGCGCCGCATCCGGGCACGATCAGCGACGACATCCGCATTGGCCTGGAGTACCCGCGGCAGCGCGGGTCTATTGATTTCGCCCAACACTACAACCGGATCGAGGCCGCGCTGGCGGCCGGCGCCCAAAGGCAGCCAGCATGACCTCATTGACCCTGCGCCGCGAGTCCGTGGCCGAACTTACCGCCGATGTTCCCGTGCGAGGCGATCACACGGCAAGCGGTGATTCGCCGCCCGCGCGTGCGGAACTGGCCGACCGCTTTCAACAGGCGCACGCGCGAGCGGAACGCACCCGGCGCCGCCGCCGGCTGCTGTTGAACCTGGCCGGCATTGCCCTGTTTCTGCTGGGGTGGGAAGCCATCCCGCACGTATTCTCTTGGATGAACCCGGCGCTCTTTCCGCCGCCGTCACGCGTGCTGCAGGCCGCGTTGCCGCTGATCGAATCGGGCGAGTTGGCCGGGCACATCACCGCCAGCCTCACGCGGGCCGCGGCAGGATTTGTCATCGCGCTGATCCTCGGCATCACTGCCGGCATCCTGACGGCACGCATCGCGTTCCTGCATCACTTGAGCGAGCCCGTGCTGCATGGCTTTCGCTCGGTGCCCTCGCTTGCGGTCGTTCCGCTGGCGGTGCTGTGGTTCGGCATCGGCGAGCTGCCGAAGATCGCGCTGATCGCCTGGGGCGCCTTCTTTCCCATCTGGATCACCACCTTCATCGGCGTGCGCGACACCAACATCGTGTACCTGCGTTCGGCGTCGGCGCTGGGCGCCGGCAGGCTGCGCACGCTCTTTCTCGTCATCCTGCCCGCCGCCCTGCCCTTCATCCTGGCCGGCGTGCGCCAGGCCATCGCCGTATCGCTGATCGTGCTGGTGGCGGCCGAGCTGTCTGGGTCGACCCGTGGCATCGCCTACATGATGTCGCTGGGCCATCAGCTTTTCCAGGTGGAGATCATGTTCATCGGCCTGGTGCTGCTGGGCACGTTCGGCTTTCTGGCGGACCGGCTGTTCGTCTGGGCTGCGCGCCGGCTATTCCCCTGGTATCAAAGCGCCTCCTGACATGAGCCTTCCGCACAAGCGGGCTGAACCCCGCACGCTGGTGCTGCGCAACGCGCGCATCCATACGTTTCATGACGCCCGCCCGTCGGCCCATGCCATCGCGCTGGCCAACGGCCGGGTCGCGGCCTACGATGAGCAAGCCCTGGCGCTGGCGAACGGCAATGCGCAGGTGCTGGATCTGCAGGGCGCGACGGTAATCCCCGGCATCAACGACAGCCATGCCCACATGGAACGCGAGGGGTTGAAGACCCTGCGCCCCTCGCTGGCGGATGCGCGCAGCGTTGCAGACGTGTTGCAGGTGGTGCGCGAGCAGGCGCGGCTGACGCCGCCCGGCGACTACATCGTCACCATGCCGGTGGGCACGCCGCCCTATTTCTTTGGCGGCGCGGCGCAGCTGGCGGAAGGCCGGCTGCCCAGCCGCCAGGAACTGGACGCCGCGGCGCCCGACCACCCCGTCTACATTCCCGCGCCCTTCGGCAACTGGGGCAAGCCGCCCGGCAGCGGCGCGCTCAACAGCCTTGCCCTCGCGCGCAATGGCCTGACGCCGGCATCGCAGCCGCGCTGCGGCGGCATCGAACTGGGCCGCAACGCCGCCGGCGAACTGAACGGCAGCATCGTCGAACGCAACGCCCGCCCCGCCATCGAATTCGACCTGCTGCCCGACGTGCCGCGCTTTGGCTTTGCCGACCGGCTGAAGGGCCTGCGCATCTCGCAGCAGCTTTATCACGCCAAGGGCACCACCAGCATCTACGAAGGCCACGGCTGCGCGCCCGAGACGATCTCGGTCTACCGCAAGCTATGGGAGGACGGCGAGCTGACCATGCGGTCCACGCTGGTCGTCAGCCCCGCGTGGAACGATCTGGCCGAAGCGGCGCGCGCCATGCGCGACTGGCTGGCCACCGCGCGCGGGCGCGGCCTGGGCGACCCGTGGTTCCGGGTCAGCGGCATCCATATCGCCTACGGCGGCGATCCCGTCGTGGCTTGCTGCGCGCGCGCCAACCTGCCGGACACCGGCTGGTCCGGCTTCGTCGAACAGGCGGTCACCCCTTCGGACTTCCGGGCGCTGTGCCTGCTGGCTGCCGAACATGACCTGCGCGTCAACGTCATCGTCTCGGACAAGCTGCACGAAGTCGTGCCGGTGCTGCGCGAGGTCAACGCCCGGTTTCCGCTGGCCGGCCGCCGCTGGGTCGTGCAGCACATTGCCCGATCGCGCATCGACGATCTGAAGGCGCTCAAGGCGCTGGACGTGCTGGTCACGACCATTCCCACGTATTTGCTGTGGAAAGGCGGCGCTGCGTACCTGGATGAGCCCGACGGCGGCGAAGGCGTGGTGCCGCATGCCGACATGCTGGCGTTGGGGCTCGACGTGTCGCTGGCGACCGACAACATTCCGTACGATCCTTTTCACACGCTGTGGGTGGCGGGCGTTCGGCAGGAGCGGCTGACAGGCCGCGTCATTGGCGCTGGCCAGGCGCTCTCGGCGCGCGATGCGCTGCGCGCATTCACCGTGGCCGGCGCGCGGCTGAGTTTCGACGAAGACTGGAAGGGCCCGCTCGCGCCCGGATTTGCCGCCGATTTGGCGGTGCTGGATCAGGACCCGATCGAGCTGCCGGCCGCGGCGTGGCGGGAAGTGCGCTGCGCCATGACCATCGTGGGCGGGCACATCGTGCACGGCGAGCCGGACTAACGCCCTGGCCCGCCCCCCAGCAGCTTGAACGACTGGTCCGCCGCCCGCAGATCGCGCGATTCGCGGTTCCAGCCGATCTGACGCCGATAGCTGCCCAGCAAGCCCGCGCGAACGAGTTCGTCTTCGGCTACCGGCGCAGGCGCATCGGCCTGGGGCGACACATACATGGCGTCTTCGGGGCACCAGGCTTCGCACATGAAGCAGGTCTGACAGGCGTCCTGCCGCGCGATGACCGGCGCCGCCCCTTCCACGATGTCGAACACGTTGACCGGGCAGACCCGGACGCAGATGTTGCATCCCGTGCAACGGCTATCGCTGATGAGCTCGATCATGCCGCCAGCCTCGTTTGCGTTTCGGATTGCGGCACGGATTGCGTTGTGGATTGCACGCCGCCCCCGTCCACCGCGCGCGGCTGCACCCACACCTCGTCCAGCCCGCCAGCGCTCAGGTGATGGTATTGCGCGGCGTCCTGTTCCAGATAGTCGTAGCGTTTGTGCATGCCGCGCGTCTCGCGTCGGGCGAGCGCGCTGCGGTACATCCAGCGCGACGTAGCCAGCATGGCCGCCGCCTCGCGCGTCGCCAGCAGATCCGCCGCGGCCGCGGGCGCCGCCGACCGCAAGGCGTGCCACTGCGCGTCCAGCCGGGCGACCGACGATTCCAGCACGTCCGCCGTCCTGAAATAGTTCCGCTCGAATGGCATGACCTCGTCCTGCACCGCCTTGATCAGGGCGGCCGCATCCGCGGCGCGCGCGCCGTTTCCGCGCAGGCCCGCGGCCCCTGCCGCGATGGCGGTACGTCCGCGGCCGCGCGCGGCCAGCGCATGGCCGGCAGCGCCGGCGCCGGCCCAGGACCCGGACGAAATGGCCCAGGCGGCGTTATGGCTGCCGCCCCCGGTGAAGCCGCCGCAGATGGGCTCGCGCGTTGCGGCATCACCAGCGGCGTACAGCCCCGGCACGGTGGTCGAACAATCCGCCCCCGCCAGCCGCAGGCCACCCGTGCCGCGCACGGTGCCCTCCAGGCGCAACGTCACGGGAAAACGCTGCGTAAACGGGTCGATGCCGCTGCGGTCGAATGGCAGGAAGAAGTTCGGTTGCGCGGCGCGCATCGCCAGCCGCGTGGCCTCGTCGGCCTGATCCAGGCGCGCGTAGACCTTCTGACGCAGCAGTTCGCGCGCGATGACCGAGCGCCCGCCCTTGGACGCCGCGCCGGGGATCGGCACGCCGTCAACGTCGGTGAAGGTCGCCCAGCTATAGAACAGCGTCTTGGTTACCGAGCCGAACTCGGGCGCAATGCCGTAGGCGTTGGAAAACTCCATGCCCGACAGCTGCGCGCCCAATTCGGCCGCCATCAGCAGGCCGTCTCCGGTCAGCACGTTGCAGCCCAAGGCCCGGCTCAGGAAGGCGCAACCGCCCGTGGCGATGACGACTGCCCCCGCGCGCACCGTCCACGCGCCGCCCCGCTGGCGGTCCACGCCCGCCGCGCCGGCGACCGAGCCGTGTTCATCGCGCAGCAGTTCCAGCACCGGGTGATGATCGAGGATCCTGCCGCCGGCCTGCTTGACCTGCTTGCGCATCAGGCGCATGTACTCCGGACCTTGCAGCGAATTACGGCGCGACACGCCGTCGGCATCCACCGGAAAGGGATAGCCCCAGTCCGCCAGGGTGTTGATGCCGTCCCACGTCCGGTCCAGCACGCGGCCCATCCAGCCATGGTCGGCCAGCCGGCCGCCCATGTCGTAGCGGCTGGCCATCGCGGCGGCGCGCTTCTGCGGATCGGGATCGACATACCAGACCGCGGTGCCGGCCGCAGCGGTGGCGCCGGACGATCCGCAGTAGCCTTTGTCCGCCAGGATGACGCTCGCCCCGGCTTGGGCGGCGCAGACCGCGGCCCAGGTCCCGGCGGGACCGCCGCCGATGATCAGCACATCCGCCTCGTAGCCCGAATTGGCGCTGCCTTGCGGCGCCGCGTGTTTGCCGGCCATGGAACCCCCTGCTGTGATTGCTTGCAATGGAAGGTTCGATGGTATGCCGCTAGCCCGCCGTCACGAACGACGGATCGGCGATTTGCAAATCACCGGGGTGACCCGCGTTGTCCGGCCTTCAATGACTGCACATCACTGCTCGGGCACGTCTCCATACATATAGTCCCGCCGCCACGGATATGACAGATCGGCGGGACGATCCAGCTCGTCCGCGCGCCCCGTCGCGGGATGCTGCGCAAGAATCTGATGCAGCGCGATCCACCCATGCTCGAAGGCCATCGCGCTGCCGGCCAGGTACAGCCGGTAGGCACGCAGCGACCGCTCGCCCTGGTCGCCCCCCAGAATGCGCGCCGCCTCCGGCAACCCCGCCTCCAGCCGATCGCTCCACGCCCACAGCGTGCGCGCGTAGTGCGGGCGCAGGTTTTCGGCGTCCAGGTCTTCCAGACCGCCGTTGGCCAATGCCTGCATCACGACGCTGACATGGGTCAGCTCGCCGCCGGGAAAGATGTACTTCTCGATGAACTCGCCCATGCCATTGCCGAGTTCCGCGTTATCC
>CBHWAL010000231.1:0-7401 GCA_966111495.1 uncultured Achromobacter sp.
CATCACCAGCCTGAGCCAGAAGCTGCCCTTCCTGCGTGACCACGAAGTGGCCACGACCAAGGTGCGTGATGCGTACGCGCAACAGTTTCAGATTGGCCAGCGCTCTCTGCTGGACCTGCTGGACACCGAAAATGAACTGTTCGAATCGCGCCGCGCACTGACCAATGCCATTTATGATCTGCGTCTTGCGCAGTACCGCTGGCTGGCCTTGTCCCACACCCTGCTGCCGGCGCTGTCGCTGCAGCCCGCGCGCAATGAGATGCCCGAGGAAAATGGCAAGCTGGAAGTGTCGGACGAAGTGATCAAGCTGTGCAATTCGACCGTTCCGGATACCGCCCGACTGGCTCCCGTGCGCGTGCATTACAACGAAGGCACCCTGCCCCCCACGCTGGTGCCGATGAACGCGCCTGCCGCCCGACCCTGATCGGAGCAGGCTGCAAGGAGGCCCAATGGCAAACAAGGGCAATGATTTCTCCCAGTTGGACGCGGACTTTGTCCGCGTCCTTGAAGACTTAATTGACGCGTTGATCGCCAATGGCACCTTGCGCATGACGGACCTGCCTGTCCAGGCCCAGCAAAAGCTCACCCAGCGCAAGCAGCAGCGTGCGCGCCTCTCGGAACACCTCGATCTGTTGGATGACGAAGATGGACAAGTTATCTGAGAAGGCCGCCCGGGATTGGCGCGCTGATGCCCGCGCCGCGCACGACGATCCGCTGCTCGATTGCCTGGTTGAAATCACGCGCCTGCACGGCGTGACGGCCACCGCGCAAGCCCTGTCGGCGGGCCTGCCCCTGGAAGAGCACCGCCTCACGCCCGCCCTGCTGCCCCGTGCGGCCGCGCGGGCGCAGCTGTCCGCGCGCGTGGTCAAACGTTCACTGGATGCCATCTCGCAGGATCTCCTGCCCGCCATCCTCCTGCTCAAGGGCGAACGCGCGTGCCTGCTGCTCAAGAAGGACGGCGGCAAATTCCTGGTCAGCCACCCCGAACTGGGCGGCAGCTCCATCGAAATGGAACCGGCCGAACTGGCTGAGCAGTACAGCGGCCTGGTGTGCTTCGTCCGTCCGCAATTCCGCTTTGACGCCCGCGCCCCGGAAGTCTCCAAGGTGCGCGAGCGCCACTGGTTCTGGGCGGCCATCATGGAGAACCGCAGGCTGTACCGCGACGCCCTTGTCGCGGCGCTGCTGATCAACGTGTTCGCCATGGCGATGCCGCTCTTCACCATGAACGTGTACGACCGCGTGGTGCCGAACAACGCCGTCGAAACGCTGTGGGTGCTGGCCATCGGCATCACGCTGGTGGTGATCTTCAACATGATCCTGAGCACGGCGCGGTCCCATGTCGTGGACAGCGCCAGTAAACGCGTGGACGTGCGCCTGTCCGCGCAGATCATGGAACGCGTGCTGGACCTGCGCCTGGAAGGCCGCCCGGTATCGGTCGGATCCTTCGCGGCCAACCTGCGCTCGTTCGAATCCATTCGCGACTTCATCGCATCGGCCACCATCACCACGCTGGTCGATCTGCCCTTCATCCTGCTGTTCCTGGCCGCCCTGGCCTGGATTTCGCCGTGGATGATCCTGCCGCCGCTCGTCGCAATCGTGCTGATCCTGCTGGTGTCGCTGGCCGCGCAAGCGCGCATGGAAGCGCTGACGATGGCCTCGTTCCAGGCCTCGTCACAGCGCAACGCCACGCTCGTCGAAGCGCTGACCGGCCTGGAAGCCGTCAAGACGCTCAACGCCCAGGGCGCGATCCAGCGCAACTGGGAGCGCGCGACGGAATTCATCGCGCAGACGGGCGGCAAGCTCAAGCTGATCTCGTCCTCCACGGTGGGCTTCGTGCAGGCAATCCAGCAGCTCGTGTCGATTGCAGTCGTGATCATTGGCGTGTATCTGGCCCAGGAATCGGCGCTGTCGATGGGCGGCATCATTGCCGCGTCCATGATCGCCGGCCGCTGCCTTGCGCCGCTGGGTCAGGTCGCGGGCCTGCTGATGCAATACCAGAACGCGCGCACGTCGCTGGGTTCCATCGACAACTACATGAAGATGCCGATCGAGCGCCCGGCCGAGGCCGAATTCCTGCATCGCCCCGTGTTCCACGGCGGCCTGGAATTCCGCGACGTGTCCTTCGCGTATCCCGGCAGCACGCAGCCAGTGCTCAAGAAGGTGTCGTTCAAGCTCAAGCCCGGCGAGAAAGTCGGCATCATCGGCCGCATCGGCTCGGGCAAGACGACGCTGGAGAAGCTGGCGCTGGCCCTGTACCAGCCCACGGAAGGCGCCGTGCTGCTGGACGGCGTGGATGTGCGCCAGATCGACCCAGCCGACGTGCGCCGGGCCATCGGCCACGTTCCCCAGGATCCCCTGCTCTTTTACGGCAGCCTGAAGCACAACCTGGCGATGGGCGCGCCCTATGCCGACGACGCCAGCATCCTGGCGGCGGCCAACATGGCCGGCGTGACCGAGTTCGCCAACCTGCATCCCAATGGTTTCGACATGATCATCGGCGAGCGCGGCGAATCGCTCTCCGGCGGCCAGCGCCAATCGGTGGCCGTGGCCCGCGCGCTGATCAACGATCCGCCGATCCTGCTGCTGGACGAGCCCAGCAGCAACATGGATCACCAGAGCGAGGCTCAGCTTCGCAAGCGCCTGGGCGAAGCCAGCGCGACCAAGACGATCCTGCTGGTCACGCACCGTACCGCGCTCCTTGAACTGGTTGACCGCCTCATCGTGATCGACAACGGCCATATCGTGGCCGACGGTCCGAAGGAACAAGTTGTCGAAGCCCTGCGTCAAGGACGCGTTGGACGCGGAAGCTGAGAAAACCATGCTGAACAATCCTGGAGCCCCCAAGCACGGTTTCTTTGGCAACCTGCTGCGCGCCCCGCGCAACCTCTTTGTATTTTTCTTCGATCGCCTGCTGGAAGGCGCCGACAAAGGCAAGCCCGCGCAGCGTTCCGACTACATCGGCAATGCCGAATGGGTCATTCACGAGGCTCAGGCCCGCGGCGCGCGCATCCTGCTGTGGACCTCGCTGCTGGCCACCCTGGGCCTGCTCATCTGGGCGGGCTTTGGCAGCATCGACGAAGTGGTCCGCGGCGAAGGCAAGGTCGTGCCGTCCCGCCAGGTGCAGATCATCCAGAGCCTGGACGGCGGCATCGTCGAGGAAATCCTGGTGCGCCCCGGCCAGGAAGTCGAGGCGGGCCAGATCCTGCTGAAGATCGACTCCACCCGCTTCAATTCGTCGCTGGGCGAGAACAACGCCGAGTACCTGTCGCTGCTGGCCAAGGCGGCCCGCCTGAAGGCGCTGGCCACGGGCGAGCCCTTCGTCACGCCCGAGGAAGTGCTCAAGCAGGCGCCCGGCCTGGGCGAGATGGAACGCAACGCCTTCCAGGCACGCAACACCGAGCTCAATGCCACCGTCAACGTGGCCCGCGAACAGCTAAAGCAGCGCCAGGAAGACTTGCGCGAAACCATCGCCAAGCGCGACCAGGCCTCGGCAAGCTGCGGCCTGACCTCGCGCGAATTGCAGGTGACCCGGCCGCTCCTCAAGAGCGGCGCCGTGTCCGAGGTCGACCTCTTGCGTCTGCAGCGCGACGTGGCCCGCTATTGCGGCGAGCAGAAAGGCGCGGAGGCGCAGATCGACCGCTTCCAGGCGTCCATCAAGGAAGCCGAAAGCAAGATCCAGGAAGCCGAGCTGAACATCCGCAACCAGGCCCGCAGCGAGCTCTCGGAAACCAACACCAAGCTGGCGACGCTGCGCGAAGGCAAGGCCGCGCTGGTCGACCGGGTCAAGCTGGCCGAAGTGCGCGCCCCGGTGCGCGGCACCGTCAAGACGCTCTTCAACAACACGGTCGGCGGCGTGGTGCAGCCGGGCAAGGACATCATCGAGATCGTTCCCAAGGACGACACGCTGCTGCTTGAAGTGCGCATCCAGCCGCGCGACATCGGTTTCCTGCACGCGGACCAGAAGGCCGAGGTCAAGTTCACGGCCTACGACTTCGCGATTTACGGGGGCCTGGAAGGCCGCGTGGAACAGATCGGCGCGGACACCGTGACCGACGAGAAAGGCAATTCCTACTACGTCGTGCGCGTGCGCACTGATCGCAGCACGGTAGGCGACAAGCTGTTGCCCATCATCCCCGGGATGGTGGCGGAGGTTCATATCCTGACAGGCAAGCGCACGGTGCTCCAGTACCTGCTCAAGCCCATTCTGCGGGCGAAGTCCAACGCCTTCACCGAACGTTAATGGAGAGCTTCAAGGCCTTATGAAACCCATTCCCGTCCTGTTGATTACGCATGACGACCTGCTCTGGCAGCACTGGCGCGCGCTTGACCCGGCACGTTGGATGGCTGCCCGCGGGCGAGGCCTGGCGGATCTGCAACGCTGGCGAGAACAAGGCCGCACGCTGGCGGTGCTGGATGCCGACGTGCCCAAGCTCCCCTCCTGGCACGATCCGTCCTGGACACCGACGCTGGCTGGCCTGCATGTTGTGGTCGCCAGCGCCAGCCCCAATGACGAGCAAGGCACGCAGGCGTTGGGCGCCGGCGCGCACGGCTACTGCCACAGCTATGCGCAGCCCGCCGCGATGGCGCAGGCCCTGGAAGTCGTCGCCTCCGGCGGCATCTGGATGGGACGCTCCCTGGTGTCCCGCCTGCTCAAGCTTGTAACCGAGCGCGCGCAGGACGCCCACGCGTGGGACGGCGGCCGGCTCACCGAACGCGAAATCACCGTTGCTCGCTACGCCGCCAGCGGCCAGGCCAATGCCCAGATCGCCGAGGCGCTGGGCATCACGGAACGCACGGTCAAGGCGCATCTGTCGGCGGTTTTCGACAAGCTCGGCGTCACCGACCGCCTGCAGCTCGCCCTGCTGGTTCACGGCATTTCCGCCCCCACCGACGCGCGCAGCAAAATCACTGCGTAAACCTGTCCTCAAGGACAATATCCGCCGCCATCGGCGACCCGTAGTATCTGGCCATCTTGGATAACTCCCTGAAACGGAACCAACATGGCCAACTCCTCTCCCGCAGTCGTCAACGAAATCTCCGGTCGCGCGTGGATACGCAATAGCGACGGTTCCCTGACCGAACTGCATCAAGGCAGCAAAGTCCCCGCCGGCAGCGACATCGTCACTGCCTCGGGCGCCACGGTTTCGCTTCAGGTCGAAAACGGCATGCCGATCGTCATCGGCGAAGGCCGCGAAGTCGCGGTCAACGGCGACATGACCGGTCCCCTGGCCGATCCCACCGAAGCCGCCGTCGCACCGCCCTCGGGCACCGATTCCGACCGCCTGCTGGCCGCCCTGCAAGCTGGCCGCGACCCGTTCGACGAGTTGGATCCCACGGCCGCGGTCGTGGCCGGCGGCGGCGAAGCCGGCGGCAGCAGCTTCGTGCGCCTGGCCCGCATCCTGGAAACCACCAGCCCGCTGGACCTGGCCTACCCGAACCCGGCGCGTGGCGATGCCGTGCTGACCCGCGTGTCGGGCGCCGCCCTGACGGGCGATGACGGCGACGCCGCCGCCACGCCCACGACGCCGACCACGCCCACCACGCCCGCCAACAACGCGCCCAATGCGCTGAACGATGCCGGCGCCGGCAACCAGGGCGCGCAAGTGCGCGGCAACCTGCTCGCCAACGACTCCGATCCCGACGGCGATCCGCTGGCCATCACGTCGATCAATGGCCGTCCGATGGTTCCGGGCGGCATTTCCGTGCTGGGCTCCACCGGCGGCACCTTCGTCGTCCAGCCCGACGGCAGCTACGTCTTCACCCCGGGCGGCCAGTACGACCACCTGGCCGTCGGCGAAACTGCCACCAGCACCATTTCCTACACCATCACCGACCCGAGCGGCGCGACCTCCACCGCCACTGTCGTCGTGACCATCACCGGCACCAACGATGGCCCGGTCTCGTCCGCGCTGACCAACCAGACCGGCGTCGATGCCCAGACCGACGTGCGCTATGACGTGTCGGACCGCTTCTCGGATCCCGACACCAGCGACAAGCTGACCTACTCGGCCACCGGCCTGCCGCCCGGCCTGACCATCGACCCCAACACCGGCATCATCACCGGCACGATCGATCACTCCGCCTCGCAAGGCGGTGCCAACGGCGTGTACACCGTGGTCGTGACCGCCAAGGACCCGTCCGGCGCGTCGACCTCGCAGGAATTCAAGTGGGACGTGACCAACCCGGCCCCGACCGCCGTCAACGATAGCGGCACGACCGACGAAGACACGTCGCTCAACGTCAACGCGCAGAATGGCGTGCTGGCCAACGACACCGATCCGGACGGCGACACGCTGACCGTGTCGCAAGTGAACGGCAATGCGGCCAATGTGGGCACGGCAATCACCGGCTCGAACGGCGGCACCTTCACGCTGAACGCCGATGGTTCGTACAGCTTCAACCCGGGTTCGGCATTCCAGAACCTGGGCGTCGGCCAGACCGCCACCAGCTCGATCAGCTACACCGTCTCCGACGGCCAGGGCGGCACGTCGACGGCCACCCTGACGGTCACTGTCACAGGCTCGAACGACGCCCCGACGCTGACCCCGGAAGTCACGTTGGCCGACCAAGCCGCCAACGACAGCGACGCCATCACTCCGGTCGACGTTTCCGGCCAGTTCCGCGACGTGGACAACGGCGATGTGCTGACCTACTCGGCCACCGGCCTGCCCCCCGGCCTGACCATCGACCCGGCCACCGGCATCATCTCCGGCACGCTGGACAAGTCGGCCTCGCAAGGCGGCGACCACGGCGTCTACTCGGTCACCGTCACGGCTACCGACAAGAGCGGCGCTTCGGTGTCGCAAGACTTCTCGTGGGACGTCAAGAACCCGGCCCCGACCGCCGACAACGACCAGGGCGAAACCAACGAAGACACCGCGCTGAACGTCAGCGCCGATAACGGTGTGCTGGCCAACGACGTGGATCCGGACGGCGACGCCCTGCACGTCTCGCTGGTCAACGGCCAGGCGGCCAATGTCGGCACGGCTGTCGCCGGCCTGGGCGGCGGCACCTTCACGCTGAACGCGGACGGTTCCTACAGCTTCAACCCCGGCGCCGACTTCCAGAACCTGGCTGACGGTGAGCGCGCCACCAGCTCGATCACCTACACGGTGTCGGACGGCGAAGGCGGCACCAGCACCGCCACGCTGACGGTTGCCATCTTCGGCACGAACGATGCGCCCACGGCCACGCCCCTGGACAACCAGAGCAGCATGGACGGCGACACCGTCAACTACAACATCGCCAACTTCTTCAGCGACGTGGACAACGGCGACGTGCTGTCGTACTCGGCCGACTTCCTGCCTGACGGCCTGACCTTCGACGGCAAGACCGGCACGTTCTCCGGCACGATCACGCATTGGGTCTCCGATCACACCAACATGGGTGTGAAGGGCGAAT
>CBHWAL010000232.1:0-7369 GCA_966111495.1 uncultured Achromobacter sp.
AAACTCCCAGTTCTCGTTGCCATACGAGCGGAACCAGTTGCCCGAATCGTCATGCCATTCGTAGGCATAGCGCACCGCGATGCGGTTGCCGTTGTAGGCCCACAGCTCCTTGATCAGGCGGTAGTCCAGCTCGCGCGCCCATTTGCGCGCCAGAAACGCACGCGCTTCCTCGCGGTTCGTTGCGAACTCGGCGCGATTGCGCCAGTGCGTATCAAGGCTGTAGGCCAGCGACACTTTGTCGGGATCGCGGCTGTTCCAACCGTCTTCGGCCAGGCGGACCTTCTGGATGGCGCTTTCGTGCGTGAAGGGAGGGAGGGGCGGGCGGACTTCGGGCGTGGTCGTCATGGCAAGAGCCTCATGGACAGGGGTGGAAAAACAGGGAAGGAAACGCGCGGACTCAGCCGTCCGCGTCAAGCAGCGCCTGGGCGGCGCGTTCGGCGCTGTCGGTGATCGACGCATCGCCCGTGACCATGGCCACGGCAATCGCGCCGTCGATCAGCACCAGAAGCTGGCGCGCGCGCTCATCGGCGTGCGGCAGGCCGGCGGCCTGCACCAGCGACTGCACGTGCGCAAGCAAACGCTCTTTGTGGCGCCGGGCGACTGCGCGGATAGGGCTGTCCGCGTCGCCGATTTCGCCCGCGGCGTTGATGAACGCGCAACCACGAAAGCCGTCCGACGCGAACCATTCGCGCAGCGCATCGAAGATCGACAAGAGGCGGGCACGCGGCGACGCCGCGCGGGTCGTGGCGTCGATGAACCACTGCATCCAGCGCTCGTCGCGGGCCGTCAGTGCCGCGGCCACCAGGACTTCCTTCGTGCCGTAGTGCTTGTAGATGCTCTTGCGTGATACGCCGGAGGTCTTGACGATCAGGTCCATGCCGGTGGCATTGATGCCGCCGCCATAGATCAGATGTTCGGTGGCGCGCAGCAGCTTTTCCTGCACGTCGGAAGGGGGGGTAAGGGCGGTATCAGGCATGTGGAGAATGATCGTTCTATCTGCAATGGACAGATGGTAGAACGATCATTCTCTAAAGTCAATCACCAGTTGTAGCGCAGCGTGGCCAGCACCACGCGGCCAGGACCGTAGAAGCACAGATTGACGTTGTTGCACGAGGCGACGTAGGCCTTGTCGAAGAGGTTTGACGCGTTCAGGCTCAGCGTGGCGCCCTTCATGGCCGGGCTTGCGCGGCCCAGGTCATAGCGGATCGCGGCGTCGGCCAATGTCACCGGCGGCACCCTCACGGCATTGTCCAGGTCACTGTAGGTGGTGCCCAGATAACGCGCGCCCGCGCCGAATCCCAGTCCGGCCAGCGGTCCCGTGTCGATGGTGTAGTCCACCCACAGCGACGCCATGTGCGCGGGAACGCCGGCAAAGGGCACCTTGCCGATCTGTTCCGGGTAGTTGCTTGATACCGTCGTGATGTCCGTGTAGGTGTAGGACCCGACGATGTCCAGGTTGCGGGCCAGCGACGCCTTGCCTTGCAGCTCGAAGCCTTCCGAACGCACCTTGCCGGTCTGCACCTGTGAATTCGCGTGTTCGGGGTCGCGCGTCAGCACGTTGCGCTGCTCGATCTGGAACACGGACGCCGTGATGAAGCTGTCGAACCCCTTGGGTTGGAATTTCACGCCCGCCTCGTACTGTTCGCCCTTGGTCGGGCGGAACGGCGTGCCGGCGAAGGTGGTGCCCGCCTGCGGCCGGAATGACGTGGCGTAGCTGACATACGGCGCCAGCCCCGTGTCCGACAGGTACACCATGCCGATTCGGCCGGTGAGCGCGTTGTCATTCTGCTGCGTCCGCGTACCAGTCAGATTGTTGCGCGTGCTCGCCTCGGACCAGTCCATCCGGCCGCCCGCCGTCACCACGAGCTTGTCCATGATCTTCACCTGATCCTGCGCGTACAGGCCAAGCTGGCGCATGCGCTGGAACGTATCGTTATAGATGGGCGGCGCGTCAATCTGATAGCCGTAGACCGGGTTGAACGGATTGATCGGCGGCACGCCGTCCATGCCAAATCCCAGTTGGGTGTCGAAGCTCGATTGCTGGTAGTCCAGACCCAGCAGCACGGTGTGTGCGAATGCGCCCGTGCGGCCCTGGTACTGGAGCTGCGTGTCCACCGCAAGCGTGCGCGCCTTCTCGTCCGAGCTGAAGGCATAGCGTTGCAGGGACTGGTAATCCGGCTCGCCATCGGGCAAGGTGCCCCAGCCCAGTTCCGAGATCAACGCGCGGTAATGCGTGCGGTTCTGGTTGTAGCGGGCGTTCTGGCGCACCGTCCAGCTATCGTTGAACTTATGCTCGAACAGGTAGCCCAGCATCGCCTGGTCCTTGTCGTAGCGGTCAAAGTCCGGCTCGCCCGAAAAGAAGCTACGCGAGATCCGGCCGTACGGCGTGGGCGTCAAGGTGCCCACCGACGGAAGCCACTGGTCGGTGGAGCCCGCGCGGATGCGCTGGAAGTTCGTCAGCACGGTGAAGTGCGTGGCGGCGCTGGGCTGCCACGTGAACGACGGTGCGATGAACGCGCGTTTGTCGCGCACCGTGTCCACCTCGGTATCGGCGTTGCGGCCCTGGCCGGTCAGGCGGTACAGCCATTGCCCGTCTTCGGTCACCGGGCCGCTGAAGTCAAAGCCAACCTGCGCGCGGCCCGGATCGCCCGTCGTGAACTCCACTTCGTGCAACGGAGTCTCGGTAGGCCGCTTGCTCACCTGGTTCACGATCCCGCCCGGCTGGTTCTGGCCATATAGCAGGGACGCCGGTCCGCGCAGCACTTCCACGCGCTCCAGCGCATACGGATTCACGTCGTACGAGCCGTAGTAGCGGGTCGCAAGCGCCAAGCCGTCCAGGTAGATGCCCTGGTTGGACGCGGCCACGCTGAAGCCCCGCACCGTGATGTTCTGATGGCGCAGGTCGTCCGCCAGTTCGGCGCGCACGCCGGCCTCGTAGCGCAGCGCCTGCTCGGTTTTCTGAATGGCCTGCCACGTCATCTGGTCGCGTGTCACCACGGAAATCGACTGGGGCGTTTCAATCAGCGGCGTATCGGTCTTGGTGCCCGTCATGCTGTACCCCGCCACAAATCCATCCGCTGGGCCCCAAGCGCGGCTCGACAACGGATTGGCCGCCACCTCGATCGGCGCCAGCGTGGAAACCGGCACTTGCGCCGCCGGCCGCAACGCGTAGCTGCCGTTTGGCAGACGCTGGGCAGCCAGGCCCGTGCCGGACAGCAGCGCGGCCAGCGCCTCGGCGGGGCGGTAGGCGCCATTAACGCCTGAGCTTTGCCGGCCTTCGACATCCGCAGCCGAATAGGACAGCATCAGGCCGGAATCCCGGCCGAATTGCAGCAGCGCGCCGGCGAGCGGTCCGGCGGGAATGCGGAAGTTCGCGGTGGCGGTCTGGGCTTGCACCGCACCCGGAAACGCCAGGACGGCGGGCAGGGCGCTCGCGATGCCCAGTGCCAGGACCAAGGCGCGCAGGGCTGGCCGCGGTTGGCGCGGGCTCGTGAAGGCGGAAAGACTCATTGGGATCTCGATGTCGTTGGGAGTGAAGACAGGGACTTCAGCTCCTATGCCACGCGAGATCGGAAAACCCATCACGGAATCTGAAAACAATTTGCGGTAAGGGGAGGAAAGCGCCGACCCGCTCGCGCCAGATTCAAGCCGCCGACCCGCGCGGGCCGACTGACACCCAATAGCGCGTCATCGACCGCATCGATACGGGCAGCGTCAACGCCAGCGTCTCCAGCACCTTGTCGGTACTGCCCAACGGAAACACGCCGGATACCCGCAGGTCCGCCACCGCCGGATCGCAGCGGATCACTCCGGGACGATATCGCGACAATTGCGCCAGGAAGGCGTCAAGCCGCATGTCGTGCGCCGCCAGCACGCCATCGGTCCAGCTCAGATCGCCCGCGCGCGCCGGCTCAGGCGTCTGGATCTCGAACGCAGTGAACGCGGCCTGCAGGCCTGCCGCCAGTTCTCGTCGGTGCCCCGGCGCCTGGGCCGGGGTCACGATAAGCGGCCCCGTCACGGCATGGACGAGGCTGCGTGCGGCCTCCAGCCGCAGCGCAAGCCGCGAGCCGGGCGTCTCCACCTCGCCGTGGCGGGTCTGCACGATGAACGGCGATGCCACCGCGTCTCGGGCGCGCACCGCGTCCACCAGGATCTCGCCGCGCGTCAGGCGAATGCGCCGTCCACCGCCGGCGCCGATGTCGATCGCGCTATCCGTGTTGAGCAGCACCGTGGAGCCGTCGGGCAGCGTAAGCCACCGCTGCTCGCCCACGCGCGTGCTGGCGTCGGCCAGCAGCGGCTGCCAGGGTTCTGTGCGCACGGCCCACCACGCGGCGCCCGCACCGGCCGCCAGCAGTGCGGCGGACTTCATGAAACGGCGGCGGCCGGTGGCCGCCGGGCGCGCCAGCGTCGCATGCGCCAACACGGACGGCAGTTCCGCCACGTCGCCCGCGCAATGCTGCAGATGACGCCACGCGCGGGCATGCTCAGGGTCAGCCGCGATCCATGCGGTCCACGCGAGCTGCAGCTCGGGCTTGACCACATCGGCGCGCAGCCGCACGAACCAGTCGACCGCTTGCCGCGCCACGGCGTCGGCAATGGGCGCGGTGGGCGCAAAACGCGAGGGATCGGAAATGCTCACGTCGTGGTCTCCGGATGCCGCGTCAGAAAAAACACTGCAGCAAGGCGCGGGCAACGTAGCGCTGCACCGTCGGCAGGGATACGCCGAGCGTCTTGGCGATCTCGGACTGCTTCATCCCGTCCACCTGCGACAGCAGGAACGCCTGCCGGACCGGCGCGGGCAGACTGCCAAGCCGCCGGTCGATCTCGACCAGCGTCTCCAGCACGATGGCGCGAGACTCGGGTGAGGGTGCGTACGTCTCGGGCAGGTCCGCCAGGCTGCGCAAATACGCCTGCTCGATGTCGCGGCGCCGGTAGAAGTTGGCCAGGATGCCGCCCGCCACCGTCGACAGAAAAGCGCGCGGCTCGCGGATGTCGGCGCGCGCATTCCCCAGTACCCGCAAGAAGGTGTCATGGGCCAGATCGGCTGCATCCGCCGCGCTTCCCAGCCGCTTGCGCAACCACCCCAGCAGCCATCCGTGATGGTTGGCGTACATCGTGGTGATCGAATCCGCTGGTCGGGGAGGAGGGGATTCAATCATGATTGGCCCGGCGAGATGGGTTCGGTCGAGAATGAGAATGAATAGCGATTATAGAGGCGACGTGTGCCGTTGGCACGCACGCGGTACTCCTGCTTGCTATTTCTGTCAATTCTGTGCTAAAATCTTTTATCTATCGGCAAAAAGCAGCACTATAAAAACAACGCAGTACGTGCAGCAGTTAACACTAGCTAACACTGCCGATATCTCTTCCCGGCGCCGCCTGCCTTCTGAATGCTCCCCCGCACCCGCGGCATTCATGGCCCGCCAGAATCTGTGCATGGTGCTCGGCGGGGGAAGCCATGTGCCTGTCCAGGAGCATGCTTATGACTCATCAATTGACTGCCAAGAAGGGAAGCTTCGAGATCCCCCCGCTGAATTGGAAAGCGCCCGAATCCAACAAGCAGTCCGACCGTCACGACGCGCCCTCCCGCAGCGCCGAGACCTCCAAGCAGGCCGACGTTTCACGCGTCAAGTCGTAATCCGGCAAGCCTCCGGGCCGCCAAGCCGGTGTCACCCCAGGGTGCGTTGCTGGACCTGATTGCGCCCATTCAATTTCGCCAGATACAAGAGTTCGTCAGCGGCCCGGAAAAGGCCGCTGGCGGATTCCGCATGGCTCCACGAAATACACGCCACCCCAAAACTGGCCGTCAGGCCGAACGTGACGCCGGTCGCTGACGTGACCGTGCTCGCGCCAATGCTTGCGCGCATCCGTTCCGCCAAGTCCACCGCCTGCCGCGCGCCGCGCGTGCGGCACAGCACCGCAAATTCCTCCCCGCCCACGCGCGCGACTACGTCCGACTGACGCCAGGTGGTGCGGCATAGATCGGCCACGGCCTTCAGCGCCAGGTCGCCGCTGGCATGCCCATGCGTGTCGTTGATGGTCTTGAAGTGGTCGATATCGAACAGGATGAAGGCCAGCATCGGCTGACTCTCGTCCCAATGCGCGCGCGCCGCCTCAAACCGCTTTTCAAACGCGCGCCGGTTCAACAGCCCCGTCAGGTAGTCCGTCTCGGCCGTGTGCGCCAGATCCGCGATCAGCTTGTCGCGCTCCACTTCCAGGCGCTTGCGCGCCGCGGCGTTTTCCTTGAGCACGCGTAGCGCATTGAAGACCTCTTCGACTTCGCCGTGGTATTTGCCGGGAGGAATCTTCGCGGGCGTCGACCCGTTGGCGACCGATCCGATGATGCGCGTGGCCAGTGCAAAAGGCTGGATCACGCGCTTGCGGAATTGCACCAGGGCGGCCGCCAGCGCGGCCACGAGCAGGGCGGTTGCCACCAGGGTCACGGCGAGCAACCGGGCCGCTGACAAGCGATGCGCGTCGATGTGGCGTTCCATCTCGTCCAGCAGCACGTCGCGAAATTCCGTGATGGCGCCCATCAACGGCACATACGCCGCGGCCAGCTCGCCGGTCGAGACCGATGCCTCGTCCCACTGCCGAGACACCTGCTCGCGCACCCGCTCCAGGTAAGCGAGGCCTTCCCCAAAGTAGCGCTGCTCCATCCGCGCATACACCTCGGACGCCCGCACATCCGGATGCGTTGCCATCCGCGCCCTGACCAGCGCGTGCAACGCGTCGATCCTGCCCAGCACCCGTTCGATGCGGAACTGTTCCTCGGCGGTCAGCTTCCGGTGCCGGCTCAGCGCGGGCGTGTAGGTCGAGCCCAACAGGCCGGCCTGTTCGCGCAGTTCGCTCGCCAGCAGTGCCAGCGTCAACAGGCTGGGCGCATTGGCTTCGCTGCGCATGACCAGCCCCGCGTTGGCGGCCAGGCTCGCCTGCCACTGCGGGATGATGCGCACCATGGCGCTGACGCCGTCCCACAGCATCTGCCCGGATAGCTGATCGCGGGGGGTGGCGATCAGCCGGTCAACATCCTGGCGCGCGTCAGCCAGCGCTTGGTGTATGCGCTGAATCTCGGTGCGCCTGGCCTTGCCATCCGCGCCGGGATGCAGCGCCAGCAGTGCCTCAACCAGGCTGTCCGTGTTGGCGCGAGCCGTGGCCAGGGATGTCATGACCGCTTGTGGCACCGGCAGGGCAGAGCCCAGTGCCGCGTTCATGGGACCGCGCTCGGCCGAGGAATGCTCCAGGACGCGGATCGTCGCGCGCACCGAGCCAAATGCCTGCCGCGCTTCCGACGCCGCGCTGTACGACTGCCAATTCTGATAGAGCAGGATGCTGGACAGCACCGACACCAGCAACAGCACGCCGACAG